>NZ_LWEJ01000017.1:0-9496 GCF_001635525.1 Alcanivorax sp. HI0007 | reverse complement strand
CTCGTGCGTTTCAGTAAAGCAAGCCGCCACCGCGACGTTATTAATTATTCATTATTAACTATTAACTGCCTTTCCCAGCGCCTGCTGATAAAACATCCACGCCATCACCCCCGCCAGCAGATTGCCGAACGCCGCCCCCAGGGCCAGGCCGCCGAAATCCCCCAGCTGATAACCCAGCCAGAGCAACGGCAGGTAGCACAGGAACAGGCGCAGGAAGGAAATCAGCATGGCGCGCATGGGCCAGCCCAGGGCATTACTGGCGGAGACCACCAGCATGCAGACACCGAGCAGCCCATAGCTCGGTGGCAACCAGCGGATCAGCAGGGCCAGGTAGGCCTGCACCGGGGCGGTATCCACCAGGAGCCCAGCCAGCGGTGCCGCCAGCAAGGCCATCAACAACCCCAGCAACAGCTGCCAGCCGATCACCATGGCCGCCGCCACCCGCATCAGACGGCGTACGGTGTCCCAGTCATTACCGCCATAGCAACGGCCCAGCCAGGGCGGCAGGGCCATGGTCATGCCCAGCACCAGCACGATGGAAAAACTTTCCAGCCGGCTTGCCATACCCCAGGCGGCCACGGCCTGATCACCGGCCCGGGCCACCAGGGCGGTGGCCAGCATGGCCGCCAGCGGCGGCATCAGCTGGCTGATCATGGCGGGCCCGGCAATCTGCGCAAAGGGCCAGGCAGAGACTCGCATCTGTACCAGCATGCCATGGCGCTGCACCCAGCCCTTACCGCGCAGGGCCAGCACCAGAATGCCCAGGCCAATGGCAAAGGCCAGCAGCGAGGCCAGCGCCGCACCGGGAAGGCCGAAGCCGTCCCAGTCCCCCACCCCGAAGATCAGTATTGGGTCCAGCATCAGGTTGAGCAGGCTGGTGAGCACCATCATCAGCCCCGGAAAGCGTGTGTTGCCATGGGCCCGGAACAGGCTGTAGCCGAAGTACAACACCCCGCCCACCCACATGGCCAGCACCTGAATCGCCCAGTAGGGGCGGATCAGTTCGCGAATGGCGTCACTGGCACCGATCAGGGAAAACGCCGGGGCTTGCAGCAGCCAGAGCAGCAGCAACAGCACCCCCAGCAACAGGCCACCACCGGTCAGCACCAGGGCACCAAGCCGGTTGGCCTGATCCTGCTGCCCGGCACCGATGGCCCGGGAAATCAGTGCCGCAATGGCAATACCGATCCCCACCTGGACCCCGATCACCAGAAACGCCAGCGGAAAGGTGAACGACTGGGCCGCCAGCGGCGCCGTGCCCAGCCGTGCCACAAAGATACTGTCCACCAGATAGAACCCCAGCAACGACATGACACCCAGCGCCATGGGCCAGGTCTGCTGCCAGAGCTGGCGGACGAGGGACAGGGTTGTGGGGCTGGATTCAGTCACGGGCAATCCGGGTCCGGGTCATGGAGAGAAACGAGGCGAGGGTAACATGTCTTCTCGTAGGAGCGTCGCTGGCGGCGCGATAATCACTGTATCGAGCAACGCGTAGGCTGGGTTATCGCGCCGCCAGCGACGCTCCTACGGAAAGACTTACAGCGGCTGGATACGGTCCATCAGCTTGCCGCTTTCCACCAGCTCCAGGAATTCATCGCCCAGCCGCTGACTCTCCCCCACCGCCTTGCGCCAATAGGCCTCGCGGCCGGCGTCATCCCCCAGGTAATGCTTGAAGTCGGTGCGATCAGGCAACTTGCCATGGGGCAGGCTGGCCAGGTACTCCCGGGAGGGTGACACCAGCAACAACCGACGCAGCCGCTTGGGATCGCCGTTGCGCCAGCGCAACGGCTTGTCGAACCAGCCGGGGATCACCCGGTCCGTGAAGTGCGGATACAGCACAATACCCGTGCTCTGGTAAGGCAAATCCAGGTGATAATCGAGCATACCGCCATCCCGGTAGACGCCATCCGGCGCCCCAGGCAGGCCGGTGACCCCATCGAGCACCATGGGAATAGCGGCACTGGCCAGCAGCGCCGCACGCAAGTTCTCCGCCCCCAGGGAAATATGGTGGGTGGTGAAATCATTGAGCGGGCCCACCGGCAGCGGGCTGCCGTCCGGGTAAACCAGGCCTCGCTCCATGAACAGGCCAGTGGCCTGACGACTGAAAAAGTTGGTACCGATCAGCCCGGCCAGGCCCAGACCCAGGCCCAGACCGCCGCTCCGGGCCATCAGGCCGCGGCTGCGAATTACGACAATCACCAGCCGGTAGTTCTGGTTATGCAGGATATGCTGGTCGCGATCCTGCAGCAGGTCGGAGAGCATGGCCGCACAGCGGTGGCTGACTTCTCTGGAGGTAATGCCTTTGGGAAAACGCTGGCAGGTGTAGAGCTCCGCCAGCCTTGCCAGCCCCTTGGCCGGGTCCTGACCCATGGCAATGGCGGCAAAACGCCAGCTTCCAATGGAGGCACCGATCAGGGTCCGACGGCGAGGAGCCCGGGGCAGGAAGTCACCAAAAACGGCCTGGTCCAGCCCGTTGATTCCCAGGGCCTTGGGACCACCAGCCGCACCGGGAACAATGTCCACATCCCCGGCACGCAGACCATATTCGCGCAAATGGGCAATAGCGTCGGTGCCCGCGCGCAACGTCAAGGCCGGGGCGTTGTTGTGAATGGCGACCACCTGTTCTCTCCGCAACCTGCTCAGGAAGGTTATGCATCCTACCCGCTATTGGCAGATTTCCGAAATTGCATTCCGCGGCTGCTTCCGCCGTTCAATGCTGGGCGGTCAAGAACTCCCCCAGCGCGCGGGTGAACGCCCACGGCTGACTCATCAGCGGCACATGGCCGGAGCGGGATAACACCACATGGCGAGCCCCGATCAGTTCGGCAAACGCAGCCTGCCCTTCCGCAGGATAGAGGGGGGAGTGGGCGCCGGTGATGACCGTGGCCGGCACCGGGAAATCCGCCGCAGTGGGCCGATAATCATGGGTTGCGGACAGGTAGGCCTGCAGGTAGGCACGAATATCCGCCAGCTCCGCCACCGGCAGCAGGCGAGCCCATAATCCGGACCAGCGGGCAGTGGCCCGAAAGGCAGAATGCAGCCCGGGGCGCCCAGCCACTTGCGCGAGAATATGGGTCAACTGGCGAAGTACCGCTTCGCGCAGACCGGGAGCCAGGTTGGCGACCCGCCCCTGATCCGGCGCTGCCTCCAGCAATGCCAGCAACTCCCGCAGCTGGGAAAAGAAGTGCTCCTGGCGCTCACCAAACAGGCCATGGGCCCAGTCCGGCTGGTTGGCAATGCAGGGTGTCTGATCAATATGAAGATAGCGACCCACCGGGGAAAAATCACCATGGGCATGCCAGTGCAGGCTTGTGGTGGCGCCCAGGGAATAGCCCACCAGATGGAAATCCTGCAGGCCGAAATGGGCCACCAGATCTTCCATGTCCTGCATGTGATTATGGAAGACATCCGGCTGGTTGAAACGGGCAGAGGCAGAATTCCCCGCCCCGCGCAGATCCGGCATATAGAACTGGTAACGACGCAGGTAGGGCAGCACGAAGGGAAGCCAGTCGCGCCCCTGCATACCCAGCCCGTGCAACATCAGCACCGGCTGGCCACGCCCCAGAATTCTCACATGCAGCGACTGGCCGTCCCTGGCAGGAAATAACGGCATCCCGCTCCCCTATTATTCGCCGTACAGACACAGATAGGCGGTATCCACTTCCACCTTTACCTGAAAACGGCTGTCTGCAACCACTTCAAAGGTGTCACCGGCAGCAAACGTCTGCCAGTCGGCAGCACCGGGCAGCTTCACGGTCAGCGCGCCGCTTACCACAGTCATGGTCTCGTGCTCGCTGGTGCCGAACTCGTAATCGCCCGGCGCCATAACGCCGACGGTGGCCGGTTTGGTTTCGGCTTGAAAGGCAATGGATGCCACCTTGGCATCGAAGTATTCGTTGACCTTGAACATGCAAGGGCCTCCGTTGAGTCAATGGAGGCGCGAGTATGCCAAAAGCGCCGGCGCTGTGCCGCTTATTTCCAATCCGTGGCAATCGGAGTGCCCTGCCGCACGGTATTGGTGACCGGGGTCTTGGCGGCAATCTCCAACAGACGCTGCCGCTGTTCGTCGCTCAACTGACCGCTACAGGTCAGGGTACGATCGATATATTCCTTGCCCGCGTCATCCCGGTAAAAATGCAGACCCACCTGAATCTCACCCAGGTCCCACCCTTTGCGCTCGGCATACATTCGCAGGGTAATGGACGTGCACGCTCCCAGTCCGGACAGCAACAATTCGTAGGGATTCGGGCCGCTGTCACTGCCACCCAGCTTTTCGCCTTCATCGGCTGCGAGCCGATGCTGCCGGGCATCAATCTGCTGCACGTACTTCTCCACGCTTTGAACCTGCACCTTGGCCATCATGCTCTCCTTTTCTTGAAGCGTCGCCGCTTGCATACTGAAATACCAAACCGCCTCTGTAGACTGCATGCAGACCTCCAGAAGCAGGATCAATGACTATGCCACGGAGACGGCCATGAGCAATACCAATGCCAGCGGCGAGATGGTGGAATGCCCCAACCTGGCCAGCAAACCCACACTCAAGGCGGTGGCCTCACGCAAAAGCATTCTCGGCAGTGGCCTGCCGATCATTCGCCATCTGCCCAGCCGCGATCAGCGACTGATCGGCCCCTGGTGTTTTCTTGACCATATCGGGCCCACCTCGCTGGCCGCCGACAACGGCGTGGATGTGGGCACCCACCCTCACATCGGCCTGCAGACCGTGACCTGGCTGTTCGAGGGAGCCCTGCTGCACAAGGACAGCCTGGGCTATGAACAGGTGATTCGCCCGGGACAACTCAACCTGATGACTGCCGGGCATGGCATCTGTCACTCCGAGGAAAGCCCCGAGGATTTCAGCGGCCCCATGCATGGTCTGCAATTCTGGATCGCACTGCCCGCCGAACACGAAGACACCGACCCGGCCTTCAGCCATCACACCGACCTGCCGCAATGGCATCAGGAGGGTGCGGACATCACCCTGGTGGTGGGCGAACTGGATGGCCACCATTCCCCCGCCCGGGTGTACTCCCCCCTGGTCGGCGCCGATATCGTGGCGCAAGACACCTGCACCCTGACCCTGCCTGTGCCGGCGGATTTTGAACTGGGGCTATGCATCAGCGAAGGCCGCGCCGAGGTGGACGGTGAAACCCTGCAGGCGGATGAGCTGTACCACCTGGGTTGTGGCCGTGACAGCCTGACACTCACGCTCAGCGCCAACAGCCGGGTGATGCTGCTGGGGGGCCAGCCTCTGGGGCAACCCGTGCTGTTGTGGTGGAATTTTGTCGGTCGGGACCAGCAGCAGCTGGAGGCAGCGATTGCAGACTGGGCTGCCTGGCCCAACGAACGCTTCCCGGATGTGGCGGCCTATCAGGGCGATCCCCTGAAAGCTCCCAGCCTGGATCCATCAGTACGGCTTAAATGATTCGGATTGGCCCGTAGGAGCCATGCTCGCATGGCGAATCGCTCAACATGTTCGCCATGCGAGCATGGCTCCTACACCAGCACAGTCCGGATCAGGAGCCTTCTACCTGCTGGCAAAACATCGCCATGTCAGGATCAGCAAACCCCTTGTGGGTAATGATGGCGTCGTAGCTCTTACCGGCCTGAACCGAACAGGATACCGTATCCAGCAGGCTGTCATCCGCCGCATCCCTCACTTCAATTTCCAGGCGGCCACTGCCGTTCGGTGTATCTGCGAAATAGCCGGTCGCTTTGCCATAATCCAGATCCGCTGCAATGCCGATTGAGAAACGGGTGCTGGCTTGCTCATACATGGCATGGATAAAACGCACCCCTACCTGGGTGGCAGCCACCTCTGGCGTCTGTTGGCGAAACGCAGCCAATTGCAGAGCACCGCCAACAACATCGCCCATGAATACCAGCGTGTAATTATCCCCCGCTTTCAGGCTGGCGCTGTCTGCGTGGAAGTCGCTGCCATTTCTGCGCACGGAAAATTCGATAGTGTCTTCACCGGCATCCAGTTTCAGATTCTTGCCGTCCTGTTCATCGGTTGAGTAACCCACATCCTCAAACAGGGGATCCGAAGATTTGTTGGTCACCACATCCACACGAATGCTGGAGGCATCCGGATCCGTGAAGTCGGTTAATTGGTTATGGAAATAGAGGCTGGCAGGGGGCCGCAGCAGATCCTCCACCTCATCGTCATCTCCCCCGCAACCGGACAACATCACAACACCGGCCATGGCCAGCAGGCCCAGCTTTTTCATTGTTTTCTCCCGAATCGATTACCGGCGTAAGAATTACCACGGCCAGCAGCATTTTTTTGGTAATAGTTGGCAGTTTGGAGGGGGTCGAAAGGCGGGTACTGCCAGCCGTTCAGTTGAACGGCTGGCAGTACAAGGCGATCTGATCATCGTCGCTGTCGAAACGGCGATAGGCAATGATGGCATCGTAGCTGCGGCCGCTGCTGACGCTGCAGCTTACCTGGTCGATTTCCAGGCCCTGGGTTTCGTTGTTCACCGTCACGTCCAGGGTGCCACTGGCATTCACCGAAACATAGCTGCTGCCCTGCGCATATTCCAGACCGGACACCAGCGACTGGCCGGCTGCGCCCGGCGTGACAACGCTGAGTTCATCGCCGGAGAGGCGCGACAGGGTATTGATGAAACGCACCCGGATCTGACCGCTGGTTACGTCCATATCCTGGTGGCGATAGGTGCGCAACTGACGGTTGTCCAGCGTCGTGTCACCCATCAGCACCACGGTATAACGATCACCCGCTGTCAGAGTGCGATTCAGTGGGCCGTTGACCAGGGTGCTGCCGGAACTGCTGCCACGGGCATCGAAAGACAAGGACTCACTGTCGTCATCCAGCTCGATGGATTCGGCGCTGACATTGCCCGTAATGGTGTAGCCCACATCGTCCTGCAGCGGACTGTTCTGGTTGTCCACAAACAGGTCCACGGTGACATCATCTTCGCTGCCGCCACCCACCTGGGTGAGCTGGTTATGGAAATAGATTCTGGCGTTGTCAGAAAACAGGCCGTTGTCATCATCCTCGTCGCAACCGAAAGTCGACAGCCCTGCCACGGACGCGGCCAATACCAGACGCAGAAAAATCATGATGCCTCACTCCCGGGCGCTTCCTCACTACTGCCCTGCTGCTCCAGCAGAACGGCGGGACTTTCACCCTCATTGAACTCACGTATGAAAATGCCCCAGAAGGCAACAAACAGGGCTGCCAGCAGCGGCCCCAGCGCAAAACCGGTAATGCCGAACATGGCCAGGCCGCCAAGGGTGGAAAACAGCACCACATAATCCGGCAACTTGGTGTCCCGGCCCACCAGGATCGGCCGCAGGATATTGTCCACCAGCCCGATCACAAAAATACCAAACAGGGCCAGTATGGTGGCATTCACTATATCACCCACCGCATAGAGGTAGAGTGAAACCGGCACCCAGATGAGGCCTGCCCCCACCGCCGGAATCAGCGACAGCACGGCCATCACCACCCCCCACAACAAGGCACCGGGGATACCCAGCCACCAGAAGATCAATCCGCCCAGCGCCCCCTGGGTCGCTGCCACCAGCAGATTGCCCTTGATGGTAGCCCGGGTCACTTCAGCAAACTTGGCAAACAGCAGTTTTTCTCGTTCGTCACCCAGCGGCAGCGCGCGAATCAGCATGCTGACCATGGCATCGCCGTCGCGGATCAGGAAGAACGCCAGGTACAGCATCAGCCCCAGATTGAGGAAAAACTGGAAGGTGTTCTGGCCCACGGCCAGGGCCCGCTTGGCCAGAAACTGGCCGGCGCCGGTGAAGGCTTCCACGGTCTGCGACTTGATGCGATCCAGGTCAATATCGAAACGTTCGGCCAGGGTCTGCAACCAGGGGAAGGCCTGCTTGATGCGGTCCACGTAGTCAGCCAGGTTGAGCTCGCCACTCTGCACTTTCTGGAACAGGGACACCCCTTCGGTGACAAAGGAAGAGGCCACCACCAGAACCGGAATCACCACCAGCACCACACAGAGGATGAGGGTGCACAGGGAGACCAGGTTACGGCGATGGGGCCATTTGCCCAGCAGCCGTTTCTGGAACGGATAGAAAATCACGCCGATGGCGCAGGCCCAGAAGATCGGGGCGAAGAAGGGTTTCAACAACAGCGCAAAAGCCACGCTGACCGCCACCAGCGTGAGCAAAAACGTGCCACGCTCCAGCTTTACCGATATATCCGTACCCTGCATCGCCACTCCGTCCCTTTTGACACGTTAGCGGGCTGCCATGATCACGCTGCCGCCCAGGAAACTCATATAGGACACGAACACCAACAGCAATACGACACCATTGCCCCGGGTGATCTGGCCCTTGCGGCCCCATAACCCAAAGCCCATGACGAACAGGGCCAGGGTCAGCACCATCATCAGGCTCCAGTCGCGCTGCAATACCAGCATTTCCACGCTCATGGGCTGGATGGCACCAGCAATACCCACCACCGCCAGGGTATTGAACAGGTTCGAGCCTAGCACGTTACCAAAGGCAATATCGTGCTCCCCCTTGCGGACCGCAGCGATACTGGAGGCCAGCTCCGGCAGGGAGGTGCCAATCGCCACGATGGTCAGGCCGATGATCAGATCGCTGACCCCCAGTGACTGGGCGATATCCACCGCCCCCCACACCAGCAGCCGGGAGCTGCCCACCAGCAGGGCCAGACCCACCACCAGCCAGAACAACGACGTCTTCAGGGGCAGCGGGTGTTCCGCCAGATCGGTTTCCACTTCCCCGGCCAGCACATCCCCTTTACCGGTCATGGCGGCATAGATGGACCAGCCCATCAGTAGCGCCAGCACGGCGATCAGGACCCAGGCATCCAGACGGGAAATATTGCCATCCAGCATCTGATAGCCGGCCAGCAAGGTCACCAGCGTCAGCACCGGCAGCTCTTTCTTGAGAACCGCCGAATTCAGTGCAATGGGGCTGATCACCGCCACCACCCCGAGAATCAGGGCAATATTGGAAATATTGGAGCCATAGGCATTGCCCAGGGCCAGCGAGGGATTGCCATCGAGCGCCGCCATGGCAGACACCACCATCTCCGGTGCGGAGGTGCCGAAGCCGACGATCAACATGCCGATCAGCAGCGGCGGCATCCCGGCATGGGCGGCGGTACCCGCTGCCCCTTCCACAAACTTGTCAGCACTCCATACCAGCAAAATCAGGCCAGCAATGACGGCGGCAATAGCCAACAACATGGGGACTCCTTGGGGTAGTGAATCGTGTCAGGCGGGCATTGTGGCAGAGAGAACGGAAACAGACACCTGCGAGTTACGAGAAGCGAGTTACGAAAACCCAAAACCTCTATCGAACTTTGCCGTTCGTAACTCGCTTCTCGTCGCTCGCGCCCAGACCCACAAGGCTCAGAGCACCCCGCCCCTACAGACAGGGTTCACACATGCTCCTCCCGCCCCGGCTTGATGCCATAGGCCAGGGTATAAAGCACCGGCACCACAATCAGCGTCAGGATGGTGGCGAAGCCCAG
>NZ_LWEJ01000016.1:0-3857 GCF_001635525.1 Alcanivorax sp. HI0007 | reverse complement strand
TTATACTGTTATTAAGGACAGTATATTGGGTTGCCGAGACAGCATCAAAGTTCCTTTAAGTCATTGATGCATAAGGCCACAAACAGGCAGTAATTTTATGCCGGAATCATTGTAAGGCGCTGTATTTTCAGTTTTGTAATGCTGGCTACGAACCAGTAGGTCGGGGGTTCGAATCCTCCCCGGTGCGCCATATCCCTAAAAGGGCCCGCTAACTAGCGGGCCCTTTTTCGTTTCGGGCTGGCACAAATTAACGCCCGCCATCTCCCCTCCGTAGTGGTCTGGTACCGTTTGGGCCACGCCAATTGATCAAATCAATCACCCGCCCTGTACACTGGCCTCATTGCAGGTTGTCGACAATCCCTCTACATTCCCAGAAATCGACGATAGAGACTCGGAGTGCTGCCGAATAACCCTGGGAGCTTTCCTGTGACGCCCGCTGACTCGGCAGGCCGTCCCCCTCTCGCCTGCGGTGACACAAACCGCCACCGGAACCGTAAAGGAGTGTTCCATGAACACACTGATGGCCCAGGGCCTGGAGCTCATGCTGATCGGCATGGGTGTAGTCTTTTCCTTTCTGATTATTCTCGTGGCCGTAACGTCGTTAATGTCGTTGCTGGTGAAACGCTTCGGGCAAGCGCCAGCCGTGAGTCCCGCCGCGACAACGACCGCAGCACCCGCCGGAGACATGCCGTCCCCCGCGGTGATCAAGGCCATTGAAAAGGCGGTGCGTCAGCACCGGCAGTCCCAGCAATAACCGGAATTTTTCCATGAGTGATCTCAAGCCTCTGGGCATCACCGATGTGGTGCTGCGCGACGCGCATCAGTCCCTCTTCGCCACACGCATGCGTCTGGACGACATGCTGCCCATTGCCGCAGAACTGGACGACATTGGATTCTGGTCCCTGGAATCCTGGGGCGGCGCCACCTTTGATGCCTGCATCCGTTATCTGGGCGAAGACCCCTGGGAGCGTATCCGCGAACTGAAAAAGGCCATGCCCAACACGCCGCAACAGATGTTGCTGCGCGGACAGAACCTGCTGGGCTACCGCCACTACGCCGACGATGTGGTCGACGCCTTTGTGGAACGCGCCGCCGAAAACGGCGTGGACGTGTTCCGGGTGTTCGATGCCATGAACGACATGCGCAACATCGAGCGCGCCATCGCCGCCGTGATCAAGCAGGGAAAACATGCACAGGGCACCATCGCCTACACCGTCAGCCCGGTGCATACCCTGGATATGTGGGTAGAGCAGGGCAAGGTGATCGAACAGATGGGCGCCCACTCCGTGGCCATCAAGGACATGGCCGGCCTGCTGCGCCCCAATGTGGCCTTTGAGCTGGTCAGCCGCCTCAAGCAGACGCTGTCCATTCCGGTGCACATGCAGTGCCATGCCACTACGGGTCTTTCCACTGCGACCGCACTGAAAGCGGCCGAGGCCGGCATCGATAATGTGGACACCGCCATCTCGTCCATGTCCATGACCTACGGCCACAGCCCCACCGAGTCCGTGGTGGCCATGCTGGAGGGCACCGACCGGGATACCGGCCTGGATCTGAAAAAACTCAATCGTATCGCTGGCTACTTCCGTGAAGTGCGCAAGAAGTACGCCCAGTTTGAAGGCAGCCTGCGCGGTGTGGATGCCCGCATCCTGGTGGCCCAGGTGCCCGGCGGCATGCTCACCAATATGGAAAGCCAGCTGAAAGAGCAGGGCGCCACCGACCGCTTCGACGAAGTGCTGCAGGAAATTCCCGCCGTGCGCGAAGACCTGGGCTTTATTCCCCTGGTCACGCCCACCTCCCAGATCGTTGGCACCCAGGCAGTGCTCAATGTGCTATCGGGTGAACGCTACAAGGCACTGAGCAAGGAAACCCGTGGCGTACTGCGCGGCGAATACGGCGCGGCGCCGGCAGCCTTCAATCCGGAGTTGCAGGCCCGTGCCCTGGACGGTGATGAGCCTGTTACCTGCCGCCCCGCCGACCTGATCGATGACGAAATGGACAGCCTGATCAGTGAAGTGGAAACCCTGGCCAGCGAGAAAGGGCTGCAACTGGCGGACGGCAAGCGCCGCATCGATGATGTGCTTACCTATGCGCTGTTTACGCAAATCGGCCTGCGGTTTCTGGAGCATCGTGGTGACCCCTCCGCGTTCGAGCCGGTGCCCGACGGCAAGGCGCTGCCTGTTGCCGGCAACAGCGACGGTGTTTATACCGTGGAAGTGGAGGGTCGGGAGTACACCGTCAAAGTCAGTGACGGTGGTGACGTGACCGGCATCAAGGCCCTGGGCGAAAGCGCAGGGGCTGGCCAGCCCAACCCGCCGGTGGTCCACAACCCGTCCCAGAGCACACCGATCCCGGCGCCCCTGGCGGGCAATATCTTCAAAGTGCTGGTGAAGCCCGGGGACCGGGTTACCGAAGGGCAGAAGATCATGGTGCTGGAAGCCATGAAAATGGAAACCGACGTGTCCAGCCCGGAAGCGGGCATCGTTACCGAGATGGCGGTGAAAGAGGGTGATGCGGTTACCGTCGGCCAGACCCTGATTAGCCTGGAGCCTGCCCATGGATAAACTGGAGACGCTCTGGCACAGCACCGGCCTGTTTCATCTGTCCGGGGGGCAGCTGATCATGCTGCTGGTCTGCCTCGGCCTGCTGTGGCTGGCCATCAACAAGAAATTCGAGCCGCTGCTGTTATTGCCTATCGGCTTTGGCGGCCTGCTGGCCAACATCCCCGTGGCCGGGCTGGCGGAATCCGCCATCAGCCAGGCCATGCACTTCGGCAGCCAGGATCTGCTCGCCAGCATGGCCCAGGTGCTGGGCATGGATGCCGATGCCGGGCGAGAAGCGCTCTATAAAGCCGCTGAAGGCGCCGGGCCGGCCATACAGGACCAACTCCACCATCTGGCGCAAAAAGCCAACTACGGCGATGGCATCCTCTACCTGATCTACACCGTAGGCCTGATGACCGGCATCTTCCCGCTGCTGATCTTCATGGGCGTGGGCGCCATGACCGACTTCGGCCCGCTGCTGGCCAACCCGCGCACCCTGTTGCTGGGCGCCGCAGCCCAGTTCGGCATCTTCGCGGCCCTGCTGGGGGCCCTGGCGCTGAACTACCTGGGCATGGATTTCTCCCTGGCGGATGCGGCGGCCATCGGCATCATCGGCGGCGCGGACGGCCCCACGTCCATTTACGTGACCACCAAGCTGGCCCCGGAACTACTCGGTGCCATCGCCGTGGCGGCCTATTCCTACATGGCCCTGGTGCCGATCATTCAGCCCCCCATCATTCGCGCCCTCACCACCGCCAAGGAACGCACCATCAAGATGGAGCAGCTGCGGCCGGTGAGCCAGACGGAAAAGATTCTCTTCCCCATTCTGCTGCTGGTGCTGGTGGCGTTGGTATTACCCGACGCAGCGCCGCTGCTGGGCATGTTCTGCCTGGGTAACCTGATGAAGGAATCCGGTGTGGTCAGCCGTCTGGTGGACACCACCAGCAACGCGCTGATCAATATCGTCACCATCATGCTGGGCCTGGCGGTGGGCGCAAAACTCAGCGCCGAACAGTTCCTGGTCATGGAAACCCTGGGCATCCTGGTGCTGGGCCTGGTGGCCTTCATGATCGGCACCGCCACCGGCGTGCTCATGGCCAAACTGCTCAACCGCCTCAGCCACCACCCGGTCAACCCCATCATCGGCGCCGCCGGCGTGTCCGCCGTGCCCATGGCTGCCCGCGTGGCCAACAAGGTGGGCCTGGAAGCCAACCCCCACAACTTCCTGCTCATGCACGCCATGGGCCCCAACGTGGCCGGCGTCATCGGCTCCGCCGTCGCCGCCGGCGTCCTCCTCAACTTCGCCGGCTAACC
>NZ_LWEJ01000015.1:0-33636 GCF_001635525.1 Alcanivorax sp. HI0007 | reverse complement strand
CGCTGATCCTGGCCATTGGCCTGGTGGTGGACGATGCCATCGTCATGCTGGAAAACATCCAGCGCCGCATCGATGAGGGGGAAACCCGTCTGGTGGCCGCCTACCAGGGGGCCCGCCAGGTTGCCTTTGCCGTGGTGGCCACCACCCTGACCCTGGTGGCGGTGTTCGTACCGATCTCCTTTATGGGTGGCGACGTGGGCCGACTGTTTGGCGAGTTCGGTTTTACCCTGGCGTCGGCGGTGATCATTTCCAGCATCGTCGCATTGAGTCTGGCCCCCATGCTCTGTTCCCGCTGGTTGCACCGGCACAGCGTTAAGGAGCTGCAAGGGGAGGGCAATGCTTTTGAGCGTTCCCTGCAAAAACTCAACAGCGGTTATGCCCGAAGTCTGGCGGCGGCCCTGGGCAAACCCTGGCCGCTGGTGGTGGGCTGTGTGGCCCTGTGCGTGGTGGCACTGCTGGTGTTCCGGGGGTTGCCCCAGGAGCTGGCGCCCACGGAAGACCGGGGCGTCTTTATTATCCCCGCGTCGGCGCCCCAGGGTTCCACCGCGGAGTACAGCCTGCACCATGTGAAGGAAGTGGAAAACATCATGGCGCCGCTGGTGGAAAGCGGCGAGGCGGAACGGGCCCTGTCCATCGTCGGTTTCCGCGGTGTCACCGAGCGGGCCTTCAGTATTGTGCGACTCAAGGACTGGGGCGAGAGGGATCGCTCCCAGCAGGAAATCGTCAATGAAGTGCGCGGCAAATTATCCCAGGTGGCCGGGCTGCGGGCCTTCGCGGTAAACCCGCCCGGGCTGGGGCAGAGCGCCTTCGATCAGGCCCTGGAAGTGGTGGTGGCCGGGCCGGATTACGACCAGGTGCTGGCCTGGAGCGAAACGCTCATGGAGGCCATGGAAGAGAACCCGGGGCTGACCAGCATCGATACGGATTTCGAACAGACCCAACCCCAACTGGACGTGAAGCTGGACCGGGAGCGGGCGGCGGACCTGGGGATCACCGCCACGGATGTGGGCCAGACCCTGCAGGCCATGTTCGCCACCCTGACCGCCTCCACCTACGTGGACCGGGGCCGGGAATACGATGTGCTTCTGGAAGCGGAAAAACGCAACAGCCAGGGCCCGGATGATGTGCTGCCGATCTATCTGCGCGCCGCCAACGGTGAGCTGGTGCCGTTCTCCAGTGTGGTGGAACTGACCACCACCGGCGATGCCCCGGAGCTGCGCCGGGTGGACAGGCTGCCGGCCATTACCCTGTCCGCCAACCTGGCCGACGGCTACGACCTGGCGGCGGCCATGACCTATGTGGAAGAACAGGCCCGGGAACGACTGCCGCTGGAAGCGCGTATCGGTTACAAGGGCATGGCGGAAGAGCTGCAGGAATCCGCCGCCGCCATCCTGATCACCTTTGTGTTGGCGCTGGTGATCGTGTTCCTGGTACTGGCCGCCCAGTTTGAAAGCTGGATACACCCGCTGATCATCATGCTCACCGTGCCGCTGGCCCTGGCGGGGGCGGTGCTGGCCATCCGTGTTACCGGCGACAGCCTCAACATCTACAGCCAGATCGGCATGATCATGCTGCTGGGGTTGATGGCCAAGAACGGTATCCTGATCGTGGAATTCGCCAACCAGTTACGTGATCAGGGGCTGGCGGTGAAAGAGGCCATTTACCAGGGGGCCATCGTGCGCTTCCGCCCGGTATTGATGACCGGCGTCTCCACCATCTTCGGTGCCATTCCACTGGTACTGGCCACCGGCGCCGGCGCAGAAAGCCGCTTCACCATTGGCGTGGTGATTCTCGGTGGTCTGCTCTTTGCCACCGTGCTGACACTCTTTATCATCCCGGTGTTGTACCAGTGGCTGGCACCCTATGCCTCGCCGGCGGATGCGGTGAAACAGCAGCTGGAAAAAGAGATGGGCGAATAACGACTACCCCTCTCCGTAGGAGCGTCGCTGGCGGCGCGATTCCATACGCTAGGTTATCGCGCCGCCAGCGACGCTCCTACGGAGAGAGTGGATTCAGGAACCATGACTGACTACGAACTGATCCGCAGCAAACGCCGCAGCCTGGAGCTGCGCGTGCTGGACGATGGCCGGGTGCAGGTGCGGGCGCCGCAGCGGGCGTCGTTGCGGATGGTCCAGACGTTCGTGGATAGCCGCCGCCAGTGGATTGCCGATCAGCAACAGCACCAGGCCAGTCGGCCCCGGCAGCGTTGGCAGGATGGGGCGGCGTTTCCGTTCCGCGGGCAATCGCTGACCATGGATGTGTCCGCCGGGCGCAATGCGGTGGCGGTGTCTGGCGGTTACCTGCAGATCCGGGTGCCGGAACCGGACAGCGAGCCAGCGGTAAGGCAGGCGGTGGAAAACTGGCTGCGCAAGCAGGCGCGGCCGCTGTTCGAAGACAGCATTGCCCGGCAGTTCCCCTGGTTTGCCAGCCAGGGTTTTTCCGAGCCGGTGTTGCGGGTGAAAAAAATGCGCACCCGCTGGGGGTCGCTGTCAGCCAGGGGCTACATCAACCTGAACATGGCCCTGCTGCACTATCCACCGGCGGCGCTGGATTACGTGGTCATGCACGAGCTGTGTCACCTGCAACACATGGACCACGGCCCCGGCTTCCACGCCCTCATGGACGCCCGCATGCCCGACTGGCGCCAACGCAAACAACTCCTCGACCAGCCGCTTTTCCAACCCTGAATAAAACCACCGCATCCCCCTCGTAGGAGCGTCGCTCGCGGCGCGATAGCCCAACGTATGGAATCGCGCCGCGAGCGACGCTCCTACGGTTAAAATGTGATCCTACAGCCAGATGGCATACCAATAGGGATAATCGTTGACGCTTTTTACCAAACCGGCTCGGAGCGGATTAGCGACGATATAGCGGGCAGTTTGCAGGATATCCTCTTCTCGTCTCAGGGCGTGGTCATGGAACCCTCGCTGCCAGATGGATTGCCCAATGGCTCGGGCAGTCTGGCTCTTTAGCATGCCTACCGTCTGTGAAAGGGAATGTTTACCGGACAGTTCAAACAGCCAGTGAAAATGGTCCGGCATCACCACAAAGCATAGAGACATGCTGGCGCCTTGTTGGTCCAGACTGAGGAAGTTGCGCGAAAGCAGTCGTGCCCTGTGGGTATTCTCAAACCAGGGTATTCGGTTTCGGGTAACTCCGGTGATCAGATAGTGCTGATGCGGTTGTGAGCAACGACCGCGCCTCAATCTGTATCCATGATGTAGCGAGTCCATGGATCTAAGAGTGATGAGAGAGAGCCCGGGGAAAAAGCGTTAGCGGCGGAAAAGCCTGTAGGTAATGATCAAGCCTTTCCGTAGGAGCGTCGCTCGCGGCGCGATAGGCCAACCTAGGATCGCGCCGCGAGCGACGCTCCTACGGAGAGGGGTTTCGCCAGACATAAAAAAAGCCCGCCGAAGCGGGCTTTTTTCTGCTAATGCAATCGCTTATTCAGCAACTACGTTAGCGGCCTGCGGACCTTTGGGGCCCTGCTGGATCTCGAAGGAAACCTTCTGACCCTCGGCCAGGGTTTTGAAGCCTGAGCCGGTAATTGCGCTGAAATGAACGAAAACGTCCGCACCACCATCGTCCTGGGAAATGAAACCAAAACCCTTGGACTCGTTAAACCACTTCACAGTACCAGTAGCCATGTGAATCTATACCTCGAAACTATTACTTAGGGTGTTGCTTGCAAACCATGTTGGGCGGTGTTCGGAGACAACTTCAGCTTCACGCAGGGAAGACAACTACCAAAACAATCCACGGCCATAATTCGCAGCCACTTCCGACTTTACCCTCCTTTTTCGGCGAGCACCACCCCTTTTTATAGGCGCTTAAACCGGCAGTTATAATGCCGTTGTCACAAAGCGGACGCTCATTTGGTGGCGTTCGTCCGGGCCCAGAAACAGGGCATCTTCCAGCACCCGGGCGGTCTCGATACAGAGCATTCTCTGCCAGGCATCGTCAGCGAACTGGCTCAGACGTTGGCTTTTGTCTATCCAGGGATTCCATACCACCGCCGAACGGCTGCCTGTGCTCGTCAGCGTCAGCCGTCGCTGCCAGCCGGGGTCGTCGATATGCAGGGTGTCGGGCAGTTGCAGATAGAGCCGGTCGGTTTCTCCCCGGAATGTCAGCGGGCCTTGCTGCCGGTGGCGTTGCCAGTTATCCAGGGCATCCACATAGGGGCAGGTGTCCAGGCCGTGAATTTCGACCTGACGGCTGTCGGATACGGCAAAGTAACTGTGCAGGGCCTGGCTGATCCATACCGGTTCTTCACCGGGGTTATGGTTGATCAGAGACAGGGTCAGGCCGTCGTCCAGTCGCACGGTCAGAGAGGGGGTCACTGCGGGCAGAGATTGCCGGTCAGCATGGGGGGAGAGGGCGAAGCTCAGGGTGATGTGTTCATCATCCTGGTGCGAATGACTCAGGGTCCAGGGCTGCTGGCGCACCAGGCCATGGGCCGGTGGCTGTGCCAGCGTATATTGCTGGCGGATCTCAGTGGGATTGAAGTCCAGGCCGCCAAACCAGGGCCAACACACCGGCACCCCGCCACGGACACCCTGACCGTTGTGATAGGCCGAGTCTTCACTGAGCCAGATCAGCGGTGGCTCGTCATCCCGTTGGTACTCCAGCACCTGTGCACCCTGTTCGGCGATCACCAGGGTCTGGTTGCGATGGCGAACTTCCCAGCAGGCCAGCTCGCCGCGGGTAATCTGTTTGATGGTTGCTGTCATACCCTCTCCACGCAAATGTAGGAGCGTCGCTCGCGGCGCGATAATCAGGGTTTCGAGTTGCGAGAAGCGAGTTTCGAAAGGCAAACCCCTATAAAGTCGCTCCCGGGATCTGCTTTCCGAAACTCGCTTCTCGTGTCTCGTTACGGTTTCAATCGCCCCGCGAGCGACGCTCCTGCCACGAGGAGGCGTTTGTTGCGGCGGTTATTTAATCCCCGCCGCAATCTCCAGTTCGCGGATGGACTGCTCCAGGTAATCCAGCAGACGCTGCATGGAAGGCAGGGTACGCCGGCAGGCGATCAGGCCGAATTCCAGTTGGTCCTGGTAGCTGGTCAGGGTGATATTCAGGGCGATGCGGTCCAGCACGATGGACACCGGGTACATGCCTTTCAGTTTGGCGCCGTTCCAGTACAGGGGCTCTTTCGGCCCCGGCACATTGGAGATCACCACATTAAAGGCCCGCCATTTCGGTGCCAGCCCGGTGAGCAGGTTGAGACCGGTGGGGGCCATGGTGAGGGCGGTGAAATTGAGAATTTCCTCCGGGCTCATCTGAGAGAAGCGTTCCTTGGCTTCCTGTACCGAATCATTGACTACCCGCAGCCGGTTGGCCGGGTCGCAGATATGGGTGCCCAGATTGGCCAGGATCATGCCGATCTGGTTGCCGCCGGCGCTGTCATCCTGGCGCAGGCTCATGGGCACCATGGCAATCAGCGGCTCATCCGGCAGGGCGTTCTGGCTGATCATGTATTCGCGCAAGGCATGGCCGCACATGGCCAGCACCACGGTATTGATGGTGCAGTTGAATGCCTTGGCGATCACTTTCAGACGTGACAGGGAATAACTCTGGGCGGCAAAGCGCCGGGAACCGGTGACCGTCTGGTTGAGAACGGTGTCCGGGGCCTGAAAGATGGACACATAGTTCTCGTCCTTCTTGGCCTTCTGGCTTACCTTGTAGATTTCCCGGGCCAGGCCCGGCACCGTGGCGGCCTGCTTGCTGATACCGGCACCCAGGCGCGCCAGGCTGGAGGCCACATCCACCGGGTTGCTGGGCAGGGAGCGGCTACGTTTTTTCGGCTCGTAGGCCCACACCGGCGGCAGGTCCCGTTCGTCCGGATCGGTGGACAGGGCGCGCATGCCCATGCGCATGGCGGAGATGCCGTCCACCACGGAATGGTGGATCTTGGTATAGAGCGCGAACTGGCGCCCGCGGATGCCTTCGATCAGGTGGGCTTCCCACAGGGGGCGTTCCCGGTCCAGCAGGTTGGAGTGCTCGGCGGAGACCAGGGACAACAGCTCACGGATGCGGCCGGGCTTGGGCAGGGCCTCATGGCGGAAGTGATGGTCGATATCGAAGTGCTTGTCCTCGGTCCAGTAATACTGGCCCAGCCGGCGTGTCAGGCGTTGGTTGAAGGGTGCCACCGGGCAGCAGTAGTCACGCATGTGCTGAGCCAGTTCACTGACATACTTGGGGCCCGCGTCTTCCGGGAAGGAAAATAGTTGCAGTCCGGCCACGTGCATGGGCTGTTGTCGTTTTTCCAGCCACAGAAAAAGTTGATCCACCGGGCTAAGCGCTTTCATAGATTCCCCTTCGTCATTTTTATATCCCTGAACACAACCAAAACGATTACCTGAAAACGGCAATGCACTCTCCATGCCAAGGGAAGATCATAGTAGCAAAGCCGCCTGCGGGTCACTGTGTGCAAGGTGTAAATCGGCGGGCGATGCGGTAACTGCTGCCGGATGGCACATTGATGAATGGCAGTGTGTGCAGAAAAAAACACGTCTTCCTCCACCCTGAACATCGACTTGCCGATTGGCAAGTCGGGCCGCCGGTTGTTGGCCATGGCACCCTCGGCGAGCCGGTTGCGACAGGCCAGAGGGGCGGGGCCAACTACGAATTACCCCTTATATTCATCAGAAAAATACCGAACATAGACCATATTGATTATGTTTATGGGTCGACTGGCTCTAGAATGCGCCGCATCGGTAGACCGGCATGTGTTCTGTCTGGCATGAGCAGGGTTGCCCCTCCCGGTATCGATAAACCAATTTGTTAATCAGAGGTTCACCATGTCATACACCAAAGACATCGAAGCACTTAGCTCCGTGATTGGTGCCAACAGCACCTGGAAAGACATCAATCCGGAATCTGCTGTTCGCATGCGTCTGCAAAACCGTTTCAACACGCATCTGGACATCGCCAAGTACAACGCCAAGATCATGCGTGAAGACATGGCGGCCTATGACGCTGACAACTCCAAGTACACCCAGTCCCTGGGTTGCTGGCACGGCTTCATCGGCCAGCAGAAGATGATCTCCATCAAGAAGTACTTCGGTGGCACCAAGCGTCGTTACCTGTACCTGTCTGGCTGGATGGTTGCTGCTCTGCGTTCCGAGTTCGGTCCGCTGCCTGACCAGTCCATGCACGAGAAGACTGCTGTCGCTGACCTGATCCGCGAACTGTACACCTTCCTGAAGCAGGCGGATGCCTGGGAACTGAACCACCTGTTCCGTGCTCTGGACGATGCCAAAGACGCTGGCGACGCGGCCAAGCAGAAAGAAATCATTGAAAAGATCGACAACTTCGAAACTCACGTTGTGCCGATCATTGCTGACATCGATGCGGGTTTCGGTAACCCGGAAGCTACCTACCTGATGGCCAAGCAGATGATCGAAGCGGGTGCTTGCTGCATCCAGATCGAGAACCAGGTTTCCGACGAGAAGCAGTGTGGCCATCAGGACGGTAAAGTGACCGTTCCCCACGCCGACTTCCTGGCCAAGATCAATGCCGTTCGTTACGCCTTCCTCGAGCTGGGCGTTGACGATGGTGTGATCGTTGCCCGTACCGACTCCGAAGGTGCTGGCCTGACCAAGCAGATCGCCGTGACCAACGAGCCGGGCGACCTGGGCGACCAGTACAACTCCTTCCTGGAAGGTGAGTACATCGAGTCCGCTGACGAAATCAACAACGGCGACGTTGTGATCAAGTCCAACGGCAAGCTGCTCAAGCCGACCCGTCTGGCTTCCGGCCTGTTCCAGTTCCGTCGTGATTCCAACATCGACCGTGTGGTTCTGGACTGTGTTACCAGCCTGCAGAACGGCGCTGACCTGCTGTGGATCGAGACTCCGACCCCGAATGTCGAGCACATCAAACTGATGGTTGATCGCATCAAGGAACAAGAGCCGAACGCCAAGCTGGTTTACAACAACAGCCCGTCCTTCAACTGGACCCTGAACTTCCGTCAGCAGGTATTCGATGCCTGGGAGAAGGAAGGCAAGGATCTGTCCGCCTACGACCGCGCTGGTCTGATGAGCGTGAAGTACGACGACACCGAACTGGCAGCTGTTGCTGACGAGTGGGCGAAAGAGTTCCAGGCCAAGGCGTCCCGTGAAGCGGGTGTATTCCACCACCTGATCACTCTGCCGACCTACCACACCGCTGCTCTGTCCACCGACCAGCTGGTAGAAGGCTACTTCGGCGAAGAAGGCATGCTGGCCTACGCCAAAGGTGTTCAGCGTCAGGAAATCCGTCGCAACATCGCTACCGTGAAGCACCAGGACATGGCCGGTTCCAACATCGGTGATGACCACAAAGAGTACTTCTCTGGTGAAGCTGCGCTGAAAGCTGGCGGTAAAGACAACACCATGAACCAGTTCGAGAACAACTAAGTTCCGATCTGTTCAAGGTAAGTCTTGAAGAAGCGGCCTCCGAAAGGGGGCCGCTTTTTTGTTGGAGCCTTGCTCGCAAGGCGAAGCGTTGAATCAACCCCCGCGGTTATCTGGGACCTTCGCTTTGCGAGCAAAGCTCCAACGGGGAGCTCCTCACCCAGATTTGCGAATAGCCACAAATAAAAAAGGGGCGGCCCGAAGGCCGCCCCTTTTTTAGTGTCCGACGTCAGACAACCGACGTCCAACCTTCCCCTTACTCGTAATCGAAGGAGAAGTGTTCCGGCTTCAGCTGCATGGTGCTCTTGGTGGGCTTCAGCGCGGCATCCGCGTGGGCCTTGGCAGAGGGCAGCATGCGATCGAAGTAGAACTCGGCGGTGGCCAGCTTGGCCTGGTAGAACTCCGCCGGCTCGTTGCCGCCGTTTTCCAGCTTGTCCTTGGCAACACCCGCCTGCAGGGCCCAGAAGTAGGCCATCATGGCGTAGCCGCTGTACATCAGGAAGTCGTAGCTGGCGGTGGAAACGATATCGCGGTCCTTGGCGGCCACCAGCATGATGCGGGTGGTCAGGTAGTTCCACTCGGCGGCGATCTTCAGCAGCTTCCAGGCAAACGGACGCAGCTTGGGATCACGCAGGTTCTTGGTGCCGAAATCCACCAGCTTCTTGCTGAAGTCACGGACGCACTTGCCCTTGGTCAGCAGCAGGACTTTACGGCCCAGCAGATCCAGTGCCTGGATGCCGGTGGTGCCTTCGTACAGGGTGGAGATGCGCGCGTCACGGACGATCTGCTCCATGCCGTGCTCTTTGATGTAGCCGTGGCCACCGAATACCTGCATGCCGTCGTTGGCCACTTCCAGACCTTTCTCGGTGAGGAAGCCCTTCAGGATCGGCGTCAGGAAGCCCAGCTCGTCATCCCACTTCTGGTATTCCTCGTCGTTGTCAGCCTGGGCGGCGCTGATCATCTTGTCCGCGTACTGGGCGGCAAAGTAGATCATGGCACGACCGCCTTCGGCGATGGCCTTCTGCTTGAGCAGCATGCGGCGCACGTCACCGTGGTGGATCAGGCTGTCGGCGATGGCATCCGGCTCTTTCTTACCAGACAGGGCGCGCATGGACTTACGCTCCTTGGCGTAGGTCAGGGCGCCCTGGTAGGACAGCTCGGCGTGGGCCAGACCCTGGATGGAGGTACCGATACGCGCGGTGTTCATGAAGGTGAACATGCACTCCAGGCCCTTGTTCTCCGGGCCGATCAGGAAACCGGTGGCTTCATCAAAGTTCATCACGCAGGTGGCGGAGGCCTTGATGCCCATTTTCTTTTCCAGGGAACCACAGTGTACGCCGTTGTCTTCACCGATCTTGCCCGGCAGGTACTTGGGCACGATGAACAGGGAGATACCGCGGGTGCCTTTCGGCGCATCGGGCAGGCGAGCCAGCACGATGTGGACAATGTTCTCGGTCAGGTCGTGCTCACCGGAAGAAATGAAGATCTTGGTGCCGGAAATCTTGTAGGAGCCGTCTTTCTGTGGCTCGGCCTTGGTTTTCACCTGGCCCAGGTCGGTACCGCACTGGGGCTCGGTGAGACACATGGTGCCGCCCCAGCGACCTTCGGTCAGGGGAACCAGGTAATCCTGGAGCTGCTGGTCGGAGCCGTGCATCTGGATGGTGTTCATGGCACCCATGGACAGGCCCGGGTACATGGTGAACGACCAGTTGGCGGTGGCCATCATTTCGGACTTGATCAGGCCCAGAGACGCGGGCAGACCCTGGCCGCCGAACTCTACCGGGTGGCTGAGACCCTGCCAGCCGCCGGCCACGAACTCGTCGTAGGCTTCCTTGTAGCCTTTCGGCGTGGTCACCACACCGTTTTCAAACTTGCAGCCTTCCTCGTCACCGCTCTGGTAAAGCGGCGCCAGGGTGTTTTCACACAGTTTGGCCATTTCACCAATGATGGCTTCTACCATATCCGGCGTGGCTTCTTCACCTTCCGGGAAGGTTTTGTAGTGGCTCTCGAAGTCCAGGACTTCGTTCATCAGAAAGCGCATATCGCGCACGGGGGCCTTATAAGTCGGCATAACAGTTACCCTCGTCAGGCAGAAATCGATTCAACTGTCAGGAACGGACAGCGCAACAGGGCGGGCATTGTTGGGGAATTCCAGCGTAAACACATTGACTGTCAAGGCGGGCGCGGACGGGCGTTAGGGTGAATGGGCGTTCACGGAATGTTGAGGTTCAAGCAACCATAAACCTCTCTACGAAGCCGCTGTAGGAGCTATGCTTGCATGGCGAACCGCGCTTGCGCGGACATCGCCCGCAGGGCGATCAGGCATTGCCGTTTTTAGAGTGGGCCTTTGGAAACGTAAGGAGAAGCTGCAACGATTTCCTCGCTTTGGCTCGGTTCGCCATGCAAGCATAGCTCCTACAGTAGCTCCTATTTCTTCTTCCCTTTCCAGCTGTACATGGACGTGGACACGCCGGTGCGCCGGGCGACTTCGTCCCAGATGCCTTGAGGCAGGATGGCCTTCATCAGTTCCACGGACTTGGCCATGGGCGGTTCGATGACGAAGGCGTCTTTTTTCTGCATGCCCCGGATGATGCTTTTCACCACCTTTTTCGGAGTCAGCATGGGCGAGAACAGCGGGGTTTTCACACCGTCGAACATGCCGGTGGAAATATAGCTGGGGCAGACGCTGGTCACGTGCACGTGCTTGATCTTGCGTACCGCCAGTTCCAGGCGAAGGGATTCCGAGAACCCCACCACTGCCCATTTGCTGGCCGCATAGGTGCTGCCGTAGGGCAGGCCGATAAAGGCGGAGGCACTGGCGATATTGACCAGAAAGCCCTCGTCGGCCTGGATCAGATCCTCCAGAAAGGCATGGGTGGTAGCCATCAACCCCTCCGTATTGACCCGGAAGGTGTTCAGGTGCTGTTCCAGCTCCACGGTCTCGAATTCACCGCCAAACACCACTCCGGCGTTATTGATCAGCGCGGTGATCGGGCCCACTTCGGTGTGCAACCTGTCGCGGAATTTGGCGATGGAGGCAATCTTGCTCACATCCAGCACATAGGGATGGGCCTTGCCGCCGGCGGCCTTGATGCGGTCGGTCACCTCGCGGGCAGCGCTGATGCGCCGGGCGGTGACGATGACTTCGGCGCCCTGTTTGGCAAATTCCTCGGCCATCAGGGCGCCAATGCCGGCACCGGCGCCGGTGATCAGAATGCGATGGTTGTCAAAACGGGCCATGAGTCGTCCTTGGGTTAAGTTGAAAGTTCAAAGTTGAAAGTTCAAAAGCGCGGGATATGCCCCTGGTTTTGAGAGGTCGTACCCGCGTCCTTACCGTTAATCGCGGGCATGGCGTTGCAAGACAGCGTAGCCTGATTCGCGTTTCAACTTTAAACTTTCAACTCGTAACTGAATTATCCCGGCAGCTTCAAACCGACCAGCACCACCTTGCCGTCTTCCACTGATCGCGCCCGCAAACGCAGGCCGCTGACGCGGACTGTATCACCTACCACAGTTTGCTTGCCGACCTGTTTGGTAAACAGTTCGGCCACGGTCAGACCTTGCCATAGCGGTGGTGGCGGTTCCACGCCATAGATGGCGATTAGCTGGGCCAGCGGTGTCTGGCCCAGGACAGTGAAGTCGCCGTAATAGCGTTTCTCGTCATGGCTCATCTTGTGGCACAGGTCGGACAGGGCAGACTTGTGGGACAGGGGCGCCAGCCAGGCGATCAGGTCGCCCGCTTCGATATCCGGGTTGTCACTCAGGCTGAGTACTTGTTGATTGCGGTAGAGAACCAGCGGTGTCCGTTTATCTTCGCTGAGCTCAGCCAGCGGTTTACCCACTGCCCGGGCACCGGCTTCCACTTCGAACTGCATCAGGTAGCGGTCCCGCGGTGCGGCCAGTGGCACGGTCTGTTTCGGCTCGGTGGTGGGCGGCACCGACACTTTCAGTTTGCGGGCGACGAAGCGCAGGCTGGCACCCTGACCGAGCAGGGAAATCAGCACTACCACCAGGGTGATATCAAACAGCAGATAGGTCTGCTCCACGCCGGCCAGCAACGGGAATACCGCCAGAACAATGGGCACCGCCCCGCGCAGGCCGGTCCAGGCGATAAAGGTTTCCTCCCGCCAGGTGAAACGGAACGGCAGCAGGCTCACCCACACGGCGATGGGACGCGCCAGCAGCATCAGGAAAGCGGCCACGGCCAGGGCCCAGGGCAGGTTTTCGGTAAGCCGGGACGGCGTCACCAGCAGGCCGAGGATCAGGAACATGCCGGACTGGGCCAGCCAGGCCATGGAATCCATGGCCTTGAGCACGTTATCGCCGGTGCCACCACGGCGGTTGCCGGCCACCAGACCGGTCAGATAGATGGCCAGAAATCCGGAGCCGCCCACCAGGTTGGTCAGTGCAAACACCATGGCGCCACCACTGCACAGCAGCAAGGCATGCAACCCTTCGTTACTGCGTACCCGCAACAGCAATTCACTGATCACCGCCCCCAGCAGCAGGCCCAGCAGGGCGCCCAGGCCGAACTGTTGCAGCAGGGTCCACAGCATGCCCACACCCCAGTCCGCGGCCGGGTCCACCAGCAGACCGACCAGCATCAGGGTAATAAAGATGGCCATGGGGTCGTTGAGACCGGATTCGATTTCCAGGGTGCTGGCCACCCGTTCGTTGAGGGTGACCCCGGCGCCCTTGATGACGCTGAATACCGCTGCCGCATCCGTGGAGCCAATAATGCCGCCCAGCAGCAGGCCCACCCGCCAGTCCACACCCATCAGCCAGGTGGCAAAGGCCCCCACCAAGGCGGCGGAAATGGCCACCCCCAGGGTGGCCAGGCTGAGCGCCGGCTTCAGCCCCATGCGGAAGGTGCTGAGCCGGGTGCGCAGGCCGCCGTCCAGCAGAATCACCGCCAGGGCGATATTGCCGATCACATAGGCGGTGGAAAAATCGTCAAACTGGATGCCGCCGATGCCGTCTTCGCCGGCCAGCATCCCCACCACCAGGAAAATCAGCAACGACGGCACCCCGAACCGGGCACTCAGCGAGCCCAGCAGCAGGCCGGTAAACATCAGGCCGGTGCCGATAAGAAGAAACAGGTTCAGAGAGTCCAAGCCGAATCCATGCCAAGAGAGTCAGGGTTCTATAGTAGACTAGCTTACACGCAACTTGCTGCACGCTGCATGAAAGAGGTTGAGCCTTACCCCGTCTATTTCCGTAGGAGCATCGCTGGCGGCGCGATCATCTCAGTTACGAGGTACGAGTTGCGAGAAGCGAAAACCGGACCGATCAGAATACCGGGTTTATGCCTTTCGTAACTCATACCTCGTGACTCGCGACTTTTTCAATCGCGCCGCCAGCGACGCTCCTACGGCCACCCCGGGATTACTTGGCGCATGATGCTTGCAGCGTGAAGCATTGCCATTATACTAGCGCGCCCTTCTGGCTATATTTTGAACAGCAGGCCCCCTGCAAGGCGAGTGTTGAGATGGATTTTTCCCAGCGATTTGGCGTGATTGTGATCGGCGGCGGCCATGCCGGTACCGAGGCGGCACTGGCGTCCGCGCGCATGGGCGTTTCCACCCTGCTGCTGACCCACAATATCGAAACCCTCGGCCAGATGAGCTGCAATCCGGCCATCGGCGGCATCGGCAAGAGCCACCTGGTGCGCGAGATCGACGCCCTGGGCGGTGCCATGGCCCGTGCCACGGATAAAGGCGGCATCCAGTTCCGCGTGCTCAATGCCCGCAAGGGGCCGGCGGTACGGGCCACCCGCGCCCAGGCGGACCGGGTCCGTTACAAGGCGGCCATCCGCGCCACCCTGGAAAACCAGCCCAACCTGACCCTGTTTCAGCAAGCGGTGGACGACCTGATCGTGGACAACGGCCGCTGTGTGGGGGTGGTCACCAATATGGGCCTGCGCTTTGTGGCCGATGCGGTGGTTCTCACCGCCGGCACCTTCCTGGGCGGTGTCATTCATATTGGTCTGGATAACCACCAGGGTGGCCGTGCCGGCGACCAGCCCTCCAATGCCCTGGCCCGTCGCCTGCGCGAACTGCCGTTCCGGGTCGACCGCCTGAAAACCGGTACCCCGCCGCGCATCGACGGCAAGACCGTGGACTTTTCCGTGATGGAAGAGCAGTGGGGCGACAGTCCGCTGCCGGTGATGAGCTACCTGGGCAAGGTGGAAGAGCACCCGCAACAGGTGTGCTGCTACATCACCCACACCAACGCCCAGACCCACGACATCATCCGCAGCGGCTTCGACCGCAGCCCCATGTTCACCGGCGTCATCGACGGGGTCGGGCCGCGCTATTGTCCGTCCATCGAGGACAAGGTGAACCGCTACCCGGACAAGGACAGCCACCAGATCTTTGTGGAGCCGGAAGGGCTGGATACCCACGAGCTGTACCCCAATGGCATTTCCACCAGCCTGCCGTTCGATGTGCAGCTTGAGGCGGTGCGTTCCATCCGGGGTTTCGAGAATGCCCATATCACCCGGCCGGGCTACGCCATCGAATACGATTACTTCAATCCCCAGGATCTCAAGCACAGCCTGGAGACCAAGCACATGCCCGGCCTGTTCTTCGCCGGCCAGATCAATGGCACCACCGGCTACGAAGAGGCCGGTGCCCAGGGGTTGCTGGCGGGCCTGAACGCGGCGCGACTGAGCCAGGAAAAAGACGCCTGGACCCCCCGTCGCGACGAGGCTTATATCGGCGTGCTGGTGGATGACCTGATCACCATGGGCACCCAGGAGCCCTACCGCATGTTCACCAGCCGGGCGGAATACCGCTTGCTGCTGCGTGAGGACAATGCCGACCTGCGTCTCACTGAAAAAGGCCGTGAGCTGGGCCTGGTCGACGATGAGCGCTGGGCCGCGTTCAACGCCAAGCGTGAGGGCATGGCCAAGGAAGAGCAGCGCCTGAAGAGCACCTGGGTGCAGCCGAAAACGCCCCAGGCGGAGGCAGTGAACGCCCTGATCGAGAAGCCGCTGACCCACGAATACAGCCTGCTGGATCTGCTCAAGCGTCCGGAGTTGAGCTACGCCACCCTGGCGGATGCGGTGGCCCTGGACGAGCGTCCGGACGCGGCGGTGATCGAACAGATGGAGATTCTTGCCAAGTACGCCGGCTACATTGACCGTCAGAACGACGAGATCGCCAAGCTGCGGGCAGCGGAAACCACCCGCCTGCCGGACGACTTCGACTATGGTCAGGTGAAAGGCCTGTCCAACGAAGTGAAGCAGAAGCTCGGCGATATCCGCCCGGAAACCCTGGGCCAGGCGGGCCGGATTCCCGGGGTGACCCCGGCGGCCATTTCCCTGCTGATGATCTACCTGAAGAAACACCAGCACCAGCAGAAGGCGGCCCAGCAGGCATGAGCCTTTCCACAACCTTATCCGACACCCTGGCCCGGGGTGTTGAGGCCCTGGGCCTGTCCCTCAGTGATGACCAGCAGCGCCAGCTGCTCGCGTACGTGGACCTGCTGGTGAAATGGAACCAGGCCTACAACCTCACTGCCATTCGTGATCCGGCAGAAATGGTGACCCGCCATCTGCTCGATTCCCTGGCCGTGCTGCCTTACCTGGCGGACACTGACACCCTGGACGTGGGCACCGGCGCCGGCATTCCCGGCATTATTCTGGCGGTGTCCCGTCCGCAGCAGGCGTTTACCCTGCTGGATTCCAACGGCAAGAAAACCCGCTTCGTGCGTCAGGCCCGCCGTGAATTGGGGCTGGATAACGTGGAGGTTGTGCACGCCCGCGTGGAACAGTACGGTAAGAGCCCATCACAGATAATTTGCCGTGCCTTTGCCTCCTTGTCGGACATGCTGGCACTCATGGCGCCGATAATTACCGATAATACCCGGGTACTGGCCATGAAAGCGGCCAGCACAGAGCGGGAATTGGCGACCATGCCGCCGCACTGGCAAGGCAACCACCATAGTCTGAACATTCCCGGGCTCGATGAGCCCAGGACACTGGTGGTGGTACAACAGCGCAGCGATTGAAGGCCACCGGGGTGGCCTCCATAAGGAGACAGCAGTGACCACCGTATTTGCCGTAGCGAATCAGAAAGGCGGCGTGGGGAAGACCACCAGCAGTGTGAATCTGGCGGCGTCGCTGGCAGCCACCCGCAAGAAAGTGCTGTTGGTGGATATCGACCCCCAGGGCAATGCCACCACCGGCTCCGGGGTGGACAAGTTCGAGACGGATTACACCATCTACGATGTGCTCTGCGATGACGTGCCCATTGAGCAGGCGGTGACCGGTACCCCGGAAGACTCCGGCTTTTCCCTGGTCGCCGCCAATGGCGACCTGACCGCTGCTGAAGTCCAGCTGCTGGATCTGAAGTCCAAGGAATTCCGTCTGCGTAATGCCCTGGCGCGGATCCGTGACAACTATGATTACATTCTCATCGACTGCCCGCCGTCACTGAACATGCTGACGGTGAATGCGTTGACGGCGGCGGACTCGGTGATCGTGCCGATCCAGTGCGAGTACTACGCCCTGGAGGGCCTGACCGCGCTGATGAATACCATCGAAAAGATCCGCTCGGTCCTCAATCCCAAGCTGCACATCGGCGGCCTGCTGCGCACCATGTACGACCCGCGCAACAGTCTGTCCAACGATGTGTCCAACCAGCTGATCAGCCACTTCGGCGACAAGGTGTATCGCACCATCATTCCGCGCAACGTGCGGCTGGCGGAAGCGCCCAGCCATGGTGCGCCGGTGATCACCTATGACCCCAAATCCCGTGGCGCAGTCAGTTATCTGGCCCTGGCCGGTGAGATCCTGCGTCGTGAGCAGGCCCTCAAGGCCCAGCCTGCAGCAGCTTCATAAGGAAAGAAAGATCATGGCGGCAAAGCGTAAACGCGGTCTCAGCAAGGGCCTGGATGCCCTGCTCAGCAGCAGCGAGTCCTACCAGCAGCACCAGGACGAAGTGCGGATTCAGCAGCAGGCGGAAGACCGGGCCAGTGGCGTGGAGCATCCGCCCCGCGACGGCGAACTGCGCCACCTGCCGGTGGAATGCATGGAGCGTGGTCGCTACCAGCCGCGCCGGGACATGTCCCCGGATGCCCTGGAAGAGTTGGCCGAGTCCATTCGTGCCCAGGGGGTCATGCAGCCCATCGTGGTGCGCCCCCTCGGTGAAAAGCGCTACGAGATCATTGCCGGTGAACGCCGCTGGCGCGCCGCCAAGATGGCCGAGCTGGACACCATCCCGGCGGTAATCCGCGAGGTGCCCGACGAAGCCGCCATTGCCATGGCGCTGATCGAGAATATCCAGCGGGAAAACCTCAATCCCATGGAAGAGGCCATCGCCCTGGGTCGCTTGAAGGAAGAATTCGGGCTCACCCACCAGCAGGTCGCTGACGCGGTGGGGAAATCCCGCGCCATGGTCACCAACCTGCTGCGCTTGATGAGCCTGGAATCCGACGTCAAGAAGCTGCTCGAGCACGGTGACCTGGAAATGGGCCATGCCCGAGCGCTGTTGGCCCTCACGGGTAACAAGCAAGTGGAAGCGGCTCGCACCGTGGTGGCCAAAGGCCTGTCCGTGCGCCAGACCGAAGAACTGGTCCGGGATTTCGAAAAAGTCAAGCCCGCCAAGCAGGCACCGGTGAAGGAAGACCCCAACGTGAAAGCGTTGATCACCGACCTGTCCGACCGTCTGGGCGCGCCGGTGCAGATCCAGCAAGGCCAGGGCAACAAGGGCAAGCTGGTGATCAGCTACAACAACCTGGATGAACTGGACGGCATCCTGGCCCACATCAAGTAATACGCCCGGAATCTCCAGGGAGGGGCAGTGGCACGCTTTCTTTACCGGGCCGAGGCCGATGGCCAGCCGGTATCCGGTATTCAGGATGCCAACAGCGCCGCCGAGGCGATGGCTTTGCTCAAGGCGCAGGGCCTGCAGTCCGTGCGTCTGCAAAATGATGCCATGAGTGCCGCCATGCCCCTGGATACCCGGGGTCTGGCAGACCGGGACTACGCCGAACTGCGCCACTCCCTTCAGGCCCGTCACGGGCTGCGCCCCTTTCTGTTGATGCTGTTCAGGCAAACCGGCTTGCTCTGGTTGTTGGCCGTGCCCGGGGCGGTGCTGCTGTGGCTGGTCGATTATCGACTCTGGGCCGGTCTGCTATTGCTGGTCCCCCTGACGGTGGCGGCCATCGCCCTGTGGAAATACCGCGACGCCCGGGATTTTGATGCCATGCTGTCCGCCATTGCCCTGGGGCACTGGCAAAAAGCCACCTCCCTGGGGGACCGCCTGAGTCGCCGTATCCGCGATGAATCCGTGGCCATGGAATTGACGGTGCAGCGCGCCTGTGTGCAGGCGAGGGTCGGGGATACCGATGAGGCACTCGCCACCCTGGCCCCCTGGCAGCCGGTCATGGATATGTTGATGCCGGGCATGTATGCCGCCCAGCAGGCCCGCGTCTACCTGGCGGCCCGGGAGCATGACGCCCAGCTATGCTGCCACCGCGAGGCCGTGGCGGCCTCGCAGCAGGACCCCGGCCAGACTCTGGATTATGCGCTGATGGAGGCCCGCTACGGATCCGCTGCCCGCGCCCACTGTCTGCTGCTGGAGGTGGACCCGGCGTTATTACCGGAATACGGCGATGCCTTTGTGCCCTGGGTGGCGGGGATCGTGGCGTTACGCCAGGGTCGCAACGAAGCTGCCGCCGCCAGCCTTCGTCTGGCCCTGGACAAGCTGCAGCCACTGGCCGGTAATCCGGCGATATGGCCTGTCCTGGCCATGGTGGGGGGTGATGCTGCCCATGCGCTGCTGCGGCTTGGGCAGAGCCATGAGGCGGCGGCAATAGCGACAGCGGTATGGCCGGTGCTGGCGGTCCATGGGGACCAGGATCAGCTTGCGGCGCTGGCGCCGGTTTTGCCCGCCAACGGGTCACGGGAGCCCCTGGCAAAAGGGTAAACAAAAAAAATTTAAAGTTTACCCAATTAACTGAATCAAATTCATGATGGGCGTGGCCCCGCTCTCATTCTATTTGCCTTGCGCAATTGCTCTGACATTGACTAACAATCCGTCCAGTACGGTTGCCACATGGGTGCCAACTCCATATACTTCGCCGCGCTAAAGATCAGGGGTGCCCATGACCTTGCGCCTGGTGCGGCATCAACTTGCATCAGCCCAGAGGCTTCACGGTGACCAGCAACGAATTCCAGCCCAACAGAACACTGTTCTGGGGCTTAATGCGCGCCCAGCTGGCGACGCTGGTGATTTTCGCACTGCTGGTAACCACCCTGGCCGGTACATTGGCCGGTCTGGTAGCGGCCTGGGGAGGCACTATCAGCCTGATGGCATATGCCTGGGGCGGCTTTCAGATTTGGCTGCACCCGGCTAACCGCGCACCCAAACGCATGGCCACGGCGGCGGTGCGGGCAGAGATGGGCAAGATCGCAATCATGTTATTGCTGTTCTGGCTCACTTTCGCCAAGGTCCCCGAAGCGCGGGAAATGAAAATTGCAATGGTTCTGCTGCTAGGCTTCCTGCTGACCCAGGTCGTGGGTTGGATCCAGGTAGCGCGTCTCGACGGACGCACAGCAGGACAAGACGAGCAAAACGACTGAGACTGTAGGTATCGATATGGCTGGTAGCTCTCCGGGCGAGTACATCAAGCACCATTTGGGCAATCTGACCTATGGCAAACTGCCCGAAGGCTACGTCCGTGAGTGTGACGGGCGAGACACAGTAACTCTGACTGAAACCACCTGGACGTTTGCCTGCAACGGTAATGAAGCCAAAGACATGGGCTTCGCGGCATTCCACGTGGATTCTCTCGCCTGGTCCGGCGGCCTCGGCATCATCATGTGCCTGATGTTCTGGCTGGTGGCCCGCAAGGCGACCGCTGGCGTTCCCTCCGGTTTCGTGAACTTCATCGAAACCATCATCGAATTTATCGATACCCAGGTTCGTGATTCTTTCCACGGCAAAAGCAAGCTGGTGGCGCCGCTGTCACTGGTGATCTTCTGCTGGGTCTTCCTGATGAACCTGATGGATCTCATTCCGGTGGACGTGGTTCCGGCCACCTTCAGCTGGATCATGACATCGTTCTTCGGCTGGACCGCACAGGAAGCCTACTTCAAGATCGTTCCCACCACCGACCCGAACATCACCTTGTCCATGTCATTCTGTGTGATGCTGCTGGTGATCTTCTTCACCATCAAGGCGAAAGGTGTGGGCGGCTTTATCGGTACCCTGGCTCTGCACCCCTTTGAAGCCAGCAACCCGGTAGTGAAAGTTCTGCTGATCCCGGTCAACCTGCTGCTGGAGACCATCGGTCTTCTGGCCAAGCCGGTATCCCTGGGTCTGCGACTCTTCGGCAACATGTACGCTGGTGAGTTCGTGTTTATTCTGCTGGCCGCCATGATGGGCACCTGGCAGTTTATCGGTGCCTGGCCCTGGGCGGTATTCCATATCCTGGTTATCACCCTGCAGGCATTTATCTTCATGGTACTCACTATCGTGTACCTGAGCATGGCGGTCGAAGACCACTAAGATTTTTTAAACCGGTTTTTAATTAAACCAACCAAGCACTTAACGGGAGTGTAAAGATGGAAGGCATTCAATTTCTTGCTGCTGCTATCGTAGCTGGCCTGGCGGCCATCGGCGCAGGTCTGGGTTTTGGCATGATGGGTGGCCGTTTTCTGGAATCCGTAGCGCGTCAGCCTGAACTGGCTCCGATGCTGCAAACCCGCATGTTCATCATCGCTGGTCTGCTGGATGCTGTGCCGATTATCTGTATCGCTATCGCGTTCCTGCTGATTTTCCAGTAAATCGCGCTTTACTTTTTAAGCCCCGATTTTGGGAAATCTAAGCAACGCGGATTGAGGTGTTGGCATGAATATGAATGCGACACTAATTGGCCAGGCCATTTGGTTTGCCCTGTTTGTGTTCTTCTGCATGAAGTTCGTTTGGCCCCCGATTTCTCGGGCGCTCGATGAGCGTAAGCAGAAGATTGCCGAGGGCCTGAGTGCCGCGGATCGGGCAGAGCGTGATCTGGAACTGGCGCAGGAAAAGGCGACCGCCAATCTCAAAGAAGCGAAAGAGAAGGCGGCCGAAATTATTGATCAGGCCAATCGCCGGGCTAATCAGATTGTGGAAGAGGCTAAAGATGCAGCGCGCACCGAAGGTGAGCGTCTGGTAGCCAAAGCCCACTCTGAGATTGACCAAGAGGTTAATCAGGCTCGTGAGCAACTGCGGAAAGAAGTGGCAGCCCTGGCGCTGAGCGGTGCCGAAAAGGTACTGGCTGGCGAAGTTAACCAGGATGCGCACAAGCAGATGCTTGAGCAGCTGGCGGCTGAACTCTGAGACTACGGGTAACTCATGGCTGAACTGACCACCATCGCACGCCCCTACGCCAAGGCCGCCTTTGTTTTTGCAAAGGAACAAGGTGACCTGGGCAAGTGGGAAAAGATGCTGGGCTTGGCAGCGGCAGTGGCAGGTGATGCCACCATGCGTGCCTACCTTGACCAGCCGGAACTGGATGACGCTGCCAAGGTTTCTGCTTTTGCAGAAGTCTGTGGCGATGAACTCGACGAAAGTGGGCGTAATTTCATCGCCCAGCTGACGCAAAACAAGCGTCTGCCGCTTTTGCCGATCATCCTGCAACTGTTCCACGAGCTTCTGGCCCAGGAGCAGCGGTTCACCGATGTGGAGCTTATCTCCGCATTCGATCTGGATGACGCTGCAACCGAGAAGCTGGTAACAGCGCTGAAGAAACGCCTTGGCACTGACGTGAATGTCACCACGTCTGTGGACCAGTCCCTGATTGGAGGCGTGCTGGTGCGAGCCGGCGATACCGTAATTGATGGCAGTGTGCGTGGCCGACTAAACCGTCTGGCAGAGCAACTGAACTCTTGAGTTTGAGGGATTAGAGATGCAGCAACTCAACCCGTCCGAAATCAGCGAGATTATCAAGTCGCGCATCGCGAAACTTGATACCTCCACCGAAGCACGCAACGAGGGTACGGTGGTATCCGTATCCGATGGTATTGTGCGTATTCATGGTCTGGCCGACGTGATGTTCGGCGAGATGATCGAGTTTGAGGGCGGCATCTACGGCATGGCCCTTAACCTGGAGCAAGACTCTGTGGGTGCCGTGGTCCTGGGTGATTACCTGGGTCTGGCCGAAGGTCAAAAGGTACGTTGTACCGGCCGCATCCTGGAAGTACCGGTAGGTCCGGAACTGCTTGGTCGTGTGGTTGACGCCCTGGGTAACCCCATCGACGGCAAAGGCCCGGTCGACGCCAAGCAGACCGATGCGGTCGAAAAGGTAGCGCCCGGCGTTATCTGGCGTCGTGAGGTTAACGAGCCCGTCCAGACCGGCTACAAGTCTATCGATGCCATGGTGCCGATCGGCCGTGGTCAGCGTGAGCTGATCATTGGTGACCGTCAGATTGGTAAGACGGCGGTCGCGGTTGATGCCATCATCAACCAGAAGAACTCCGGCATTAAGTGTGTCTACGTCGCCATCGGCCAGAAGCAGTCCACCATCGCTAACGTGGTGCGCAAGCTGGAAGAACACGGTGCCATGGACAACACCATCATCGTTGCGGCTTCCGCTTCCGATCCGGCCTCCATGCAGTTCCTGGCAGCCTTTGCCGGTTGTACCATGGGCGAGTACTTCCGTGATCGCGGTGAAGATGCACTGATCGTTTATGATGACCTGACCAAGCAAGCCTGGGCCTATCGTCAGATTTCCCTGCTGCTGCGTCGTCCTCCGGGTCGTGAAGCTTATCCTGGTGACGTGTTCTACCTGCACTCCCGTCTGCTGGAGCGCGCCGCCAAGGTAAACGAAGAATACGTTGAGCAGTTCACCAACGGTGAAGTGAAAGGCAAGACCGGTTCCCTGACCGCACTGCCGATCATTGAAACCCAGGGTGGTGACGTGTCTGCCTTCGTACCGACCAACGTAATCTCCATTACCGATGGTCAGATCTTCCTGGAAACCGACCTGTTCAACTCCGGTATTCGTCCGGCGATGAACGCGGGTGTATCCGTATCCCGTGTGGGTGGTTCCGCGCAGACCAAGATCGTCAAGAAGCTCGGCGGTGGTATTCGTCTGGCACTGGCTCAGTACCGTGAACTGGCGGCCTTTGCCCAGTTCGCCTCTGATCTGGATGACTCCACTCGCGAACAGCTGGAGCATGGTCAGGCCGTTACCGAGCTGATGAAACAGAAGCAGTACAGCCCCATGAGCGTTGCCGAGATGGGTGTTGTTCTGTACGCAGCGAACGAAGGTTACCTGAAAGGGATGGAAGTCGAGAAAATCGGCGCCTTCGAAGCGGCTCTGCTGGACTACATGAACAGCGAAAAGAAAGCGTTGATGGACAAAATCAACGAGAAGGGTGACTACAACGGCGAGATCGAAGCCGAGATCAAAGAATCTCTCGATCAGTTCAAAGCCACCCAGACCTGGTAATTCGCTGAAAAAGGGTACTTCCTATGGCCAGCGGTAAAGAGATCAAAGGCAAAATTGCCAGCGTCCAGAGCACGAAGAAAATTACCCGTGCAATGGAAATGGTGGCAGCCTCCAAGATGCGTAAAGCGCAGGATCGTATGGCGGCAAGCAAGCCCTACGCGACTCGCATGCGTCAGGTGGTTGCACATCTGGCCAATGCCGATCTGGAATACCGGCACATTTACCTGCAAGAGCGGGAAGTGAAGAACGTTGGCTACATCGTGGTGACCTCCGACCGGGGTCTCTGCGGTGGCCTCAACGTGAATCTGCTCAAGAATGTCGTCAAAAGCGCGCGAGAGTGGGAAGAGCAAGGCGCCAAAGCCCAGTACTGTGTAGTGGGCTCCAAGGGTGTCAGCTTCTTCAAGAGCGTTGGCGGCAATGTGGAAGCGACAGTGTCCGGTCTGGGGGATACCCCGCACCTGAACGACCTGATCGGTTCCATCAAGGTAATGCTGGATGCCTACGAAAATGGTGAGATCGATCGCCTGTACATCGTGTACAACGAGTTCGTGAACACCATGACCCAGGCGCCCAAGAACATTCAGATGCTGCCGCTGGAACCGGCAGAAGATGAAGAGTTCAAGCGTCACTGGGACTACATTTACGAGCCTGCTCCGAAAGCACTGCTCGACGAGCTGCTGGTGCGGTTCATTGAGTCCCAGGTGTATCAGGGTGTGGTTGAAAACAATGCCTGTGAGCAGGCAGCGCGAATGGTAGCGATGAAAGCGGCCAGTGATAACGCCGGCGACATCATTCGTGATCTGCAGCTGGTGTACAACAAGGCACGCCAGGCTGCAATTACGCAGGAAATCTCCGAAATCGTTGGTGGTGCTGCTGCGGTCTGATTTGTCAGCAGGCTGGTAGAAAGAACGCGGCAAAAACGCAAGTTAAGAGGATGCAAGCATGAGTAGCGGTCGTATTGTTCAGATCATCGGTGCTGTGATCGACGTGGAATTCCCGCGCGACGGCGTACCGAAGGTATATGACGCCCTCACCGTGGACGGTACTGAAACCACGTTGGAAGTTCAGCAGCAGCTGGGCGACGGCGTGGTTCGTACCATTGCCATGGGCTCCACCGAAGGTCTGAAGCGTGGTCTTAACGTGACCGACTCCGGTGAGCCGATTCAGGTACCGGTAGGCACCAAGACCCTGGGCCGTATCATGGACGTGCTGGGTCGTCCCATCGACGAAGCCGGCCCCATCGGTGAAGAAGAGCGCATGCCGATTCACCGTGCTGCTCCTACCTATGCGGATCAGGCAGCCACCAACGAACTGCTGGAAACCGGCATCAAGGTAATCGACCTGGTCTGCCCCTTCGCCAAAGGCGGTAAGGTTGGCCTGTTCGGTGGTGCCGGTGTAGGTAAAACCGTAAACATGATGGAGCTGATCCGGAACATCGCGATCGAGCACTCCGGTTTCTCCGTGTTTGCCGGTGTGGGTGAGCGTACTCGTGAGGGTAACGACTTCTACCACGAAATGAAGGATTCCAACGTACTGGACAAGGTGTCCCTGGTATACGGCCAGATGAACGAGCCGCCAGGTAACCGTCTGCGTGTGGCGCTGACCGGTCTGACCATGGCCGAGAAGTTCCGTGATGAAGGCCGCGACGTTCTGTTCTTCGTGGATAACATCTACCGTTACACCCTGGCCGGTACCGAAGTATCTGCACTGCTGGGCCGTATGCCTTCAGCGGTAGGTTACCAGCCGACCCTGGCGGAAGAGATGGGCGTTCTTCAGGAGCGTATTACTTCCACCAAGACCGGTTCCATCACCTCCGTTCAGGCCGTATATGTTCCTGCGGATGACTTGACTGACCCGTCTCCGGCAACCACCTTTGCTCACCTTGATGCGACCGTGGTACTGAGCCGTGACATCGCCTCCAAGGGTATCTACCCGGCGATCGACCCGCTGGATTCCACCTCCCGTCAGCTGGATCCGCTGGTGATTGGCCAGGAGCACTACGACGTGGCCCGTGGCGTGCAGTCCGTACTGCAGCGCTTCAAGGAACTGAAGGACATCATTGCGATCTTGGGCATGGACGAACTGTCTGAAGAAGACAAGATGATCGTTGCCCGTGCTCGTAAGATCGAGCGTTACCTGTCCCAGCCGTTCTTCGTGGCCGAAGTATTTACTGGCTCCCCGGGCAAGTATGTTTCCCTGAAAGACACCCTCGCGGGCTTCCGGGGCATCCTTGACGGTGATTACGATCACATCCCGGAGCAGGACTTCTACATGAAGGGCTCCATCGACGAAGTTGTAGAAGCCTACAACAAGCGTAGCAAGTAACCTGCACCGGGAGACAAGCAAATGGCGATGACCGTGCATTGCGACATTGTTAGTGCAGAACGCCAGCTGTTCTCCGGTCTGGTTGAGATCGTGGTGGCCTCCGGTGTGGAAGGCGATCTCGGTATCATGCCGGGCCACGCCCCGCTGCTGACCCGGCTCAAGCCGGGTCCGGTACGGGTGAAGAAGCAGAATGGTGACGAAGAAGTGTTCTACGTATCCGGCGGCTTCCTGGAAGTGCAGCCGAAGCTGGTGACAGTGCTGGCAGATACCGCAGATCGCGCCGACAACATGGACGAAGCCGCTGCCGAGCAGGCCAAACAGCGTGCCAAAGAAGCGCTGGAAGGGAAGAATTCCGAAATGGATTACTCCCGTGCCGCCGCTACCCTGGCCGAGGCCGTGGCCCAGTTGCGCGCAATCCAACAGTTGAAGAAAAAAGGCCGGTAAGCAACTTTTGCAAATCTTCAACACAGAGGGGGTAGCCAAGTGCTACCCTTTTTTGTTTCTGTCACAAAGACACCGGCACCATGATGTAGTGAAATGGTTGCACTGGTTGATAGGCAAAACAAAAAGGACGCGCTATGAGTTCAGGGTCAATTGCAGTTGTCATTCTCGCCGCCGGTAAAGGCACGCGCATGAAGAGTGCCTTGCCCAAGGTGCTGCACCAAGTGGCCGGCAAGGCCATGGTCCAGCATGTGGTGGATGCCGCCACCAGCCTGGCCGCCGATAATACGGTCATCGTGTATGGGCACGGTGGCGACAAGGTAAAGAGCGTCGTCAAAGGCGATCACCTGCAATGGGCCGAGCAGGCCGAGCAACTGGGTACCGGCCATGCGGTGGCCCAGGCCATGCCCCTGGTGAGGGAAGATACCGTCCTGGTGTTGTACGGCGACGTGCCCCTGATCCGTCCGGAAACCCTGCGAGAATTTGTTCAGTGCGTGGATGACCAGACCCTGGCACTGATGACCCTGACCCTGGACGACCCCAGCGGATATGGCCGTATCGTCCGTGATGGCCAGAACAATGTGCAGCGTATCGTCGAGCAGAAAGATGCCAGTGAAGCGGAACTGGGTATTCCGGAAATCAACACCGGCATCCTGGCCTGCACCCGCAGCTTCCTGGCAGATTGCCTGCCGAAACTGTCCAGCAACAACGCCCAGGGCGAATACTACCTGACCGACGTCATCGCCATGGCGGTGCAGTCCGGGCTCTCCGTGGAAACCCTGCAGCCGGAATTTGCCTGGGAAGTGGATGGCATCAACGATCGCGTGCAGTTGTCCCGCCTGGAGCGACTCTACCAGCTGGCCCAGGCCGAATCCCTGATGCGCGACGGCGTCACCCTCCGTGACCCGAACCGTCTGGACGTGCGCGGCAGCGTGCAGATCGCCAGCGACGTGATCATCGATGTGAACGTGGTGCTGGAAGGTGACGTGACCATCGAAGAAGGCGTTGTCATCGGCCCCAACTGCATTATCCGCGATACCAATATAGGTGCCGGCACCGTCATTGAAGCCAACAGCCTGCTGGATGGCGCCATCATCGGTGAGCAATGCACCATCGGCCCCTACGCCCGCCTGCGCCCAGGCACGGAACTGGCCGACAAGGCCAAGATCGGCAACTTTGTGGAAACCAAGAAGTCCTATGTAGGCGAAGGCTCAAAGGTGAACCACCTGACCTACATCGGCGACAGCCAGATCGGCAAAGGCGTGAATGTGGGTGCCGGCACCATCACCTGCAATTACGATGGCGCCAACAAGTTCCAGACGGTAATGAAAGACGGTGCCTTCATCGGTTCCAATTCGTCACTGGTGGCACCGGTCACCATCGGCGAAAATGCCACCGTGGGCGCCGGCAGCACCATCACCAAGGACGTGGACGACAACGGCCTGGCCGTTGCCCGTGGCCAGCAGCGCAATGTGAGCGACTGGAAACGTCCGCAAAAGAAGTAACCGAATCCGTTGGAGCCATGCTTGCATGGCGAATAGATACGGCAGTGAACCTGTAGACACGGCCGGCAAGCAATATTCAAGGAAACCAACATGTGTGGAATCGTCGGGGCCATTGCCCAGCGTAATGTGACCAATATCCTGATCACTGGCCTCAAGCGCCTGGAATATCGCGGCTACGACAGCGCCGGCGTGGCGCTGCTCAATGATTCCGGTATTACCCGGGTGCGCCGACAGGGCAAGGTGGCCGGTCTGGAAAGCGCCACCGTGGACGAGCAAACCACCGGTTTCACCGGCATTGCGCACACCCGCTGGGCCACCCACGGCAAGCCCTCGGAAGCCAATGCCCACCCGCACATGTCCGGCAGCGATCTGGCCCTGGTACACAACGGCATCATCGAAAACTTCCAGGAACTGAAAGACGAACTCGAAGCTGCCGGTTACGCCTTCCAGTCGCAAACCGACACCGAAGTCATCGTGCACCTGCTGCATCAGGTGCTGGCCACCGGTGTGGATCTGTTTACCGCCGTCCAGCAAGTGGTGAAAAAACTCGACGGCGCCTACGCCCTGGGCGTGATCCACAAGGACGAGCCCCACAAGCTGGTGGCTGTGCGTTCCGGTAGCCCCCTGGTCATTGGCCTGGGTATCGACGAGAACTACATCGCCTCCGACCAGCTGGCGCTGCTGCCGGTGACCAACCGCTTCATCTTCCTGGAAGAGGGCGACCAGGCGGAAATCAGCACCGACAGCATCCGCATTGTGGATGCGCAAGGCCAAGCGGCCAGCCGCGACACCCACGAATTCGATGGCACCCACGAAGACGCAGAAAAAGGCGAATACCGCCACTACATGCAGAAGGAAATCTTCGAGCAGCCGGCGGCCATCCAGAAAACCCTCGAGGATCGCATCAACAGCCCGGAGACCCTGATCGATGCCTTTGGCGAAAAGGCGACGGCCATCTTCGAGAAGGTGAAAACCGTACAGATCGTGGCCTGCGGCACCAGCTACCACGCCGGCATGGTGGCCCGTTACTGGCTGGAAGACATTGCCGGTATTCCCTGCCAGGTGGAAGTGGCCAGTGAATTCCGTTACCGCAACCATGTGGTTCCGGAAGGCACCCTGTTCGTCACCATTTCCCAGAGCGGTGAAACCGCCGATACCCTGGCTGCCCTGCGCGACACCCAGTCACCCAACTACGTGGGTCGCCTGGCGGTATGCAACGTGGACAGCTCCTCCCTGGTACGTGAATCCGAGCTGGTATTCCTCACCAAGGCGGGTCCAGAGATCGGTGTGGCTTCCACCAAGGCCTTCACCACCCAGTTGGCGGGCCTGTTGATGCTGGTATTGGCCCTGGGGCGTCAAAAAGGCCTGGCCGACGACGAGATTGAAAAGGTCCTGGAAGAACTGCGCCAGCTACCCAACCTGATTGAACAAGCCGCCGCTCTGGATAAATCCATCGAGAAACTGTCAGAAGCCTTCGTGGAAAAACACCACGCCCTGTTCCTGGGCCGTGGCGTGCATTTCCCGGTGGCCCTGGAGGGTGCGCTCAAGCTCAAGGAAATTTCCTACATCCATGCGGAAGCCTACGCCGCCGGGGAACTGAAGCATGGCCCCCTGGCGCTGGTGGACAGCGAAATGCCGGTGGTCTCCGTGGCACCCAACGACGAACTGCTGGAAAAACTCAAATCCAACCTGCAGGAAGTCCGGGCTCGCGGTGGTGAGCTCTACGTGTTCGCCGACAAGCACGCCCACGTGAAAGAAGGCGAAGGCATCCACGTGCTGAACATGCCCGCCGTGCCGGAAACCATTGCCCCCATCGTCTACACCGTGCCGCTGCAGCTGCTCAGCTATCACGTGGCTGTCTTGCGCGGCACCGATGTGGATCAGCCGAGGAATCTGGCGAAGTCGGTGACGGTTGAATAAAAACAGTTAACAGTTAATAGTGAATAGTTAACAACGAGCCCGGCGTCGCCGGGCTTTTTATTGTCTTGAACAAAGAATAAAAAGGAATCGGCATATGGAAATGAAGACAGCGCTGCTCAGGATCCCGGCATTCATCATTGATTTGGTGCTGGTTGCAGGCGTGATCATGCTAGGCAATAAAATCGCCGTGGACGCCGGGCTAGTGGCAGGTTTCATGCCTGCTGAAGCCCTGATGCTGCTGGCTATACCCCTGGGCTTCTTTGTGTACTGGTTGACAGGTCTGCATCTGGGGAAACGGCTATTTGGCTTGAAGGTTGTGGATGCGCAAACCGGCCAGCCTCCATCCGGCTTTCAATGGTTCCGCCGCTGCTTGCTGTTCTCGCTGGTGGTGTCTCTGAATGTCTTCCTCTTTATTCCCGTGCTTGTTTCCCGGGAGCAGAAAGGGTTTCATGACATGATCGCTGGGACACGGGTTGTCTGCGCGGGGGAACCCGCCGATAAAAAGAAAGAATAGTAATCGGGGACACGCATGAATTGGGGGATATCTTGCGAAAGTTAATTTATCTGGTTTCTTTTACGCTTATGCTTCTGTCCGGATGCGCGACAAAGTCTGTTTATTTCAAAGATGGAACTGAGAAAAGCGTTAACAGCGCACGATATAAGGTAATGGCTCCGGGCCTTTATGCTGCTACACAACAGAATTTTCTATGGTTTGGTGATGCTGCAACAACTGATTCAGAGTTTGGCGGACTCTTTATGTTCTGGCTCCCATTCAATCTTGTAGATGTTCCAATAAGCCTTGTTTCAGATTCTTTCGCGCTGGCTATTCCAGGAACATGGATAAATCAAAGTCGGAAAGAGACTGAGGGGGGATGGGGACCATATATCACGTATGTTAACCCGAACTATGAAGCTCGCTTCGAGTCATTGGCGGAGTTTAATGAATTTATCAGAGCTGTTAATGACACTAGTGGGAAAGGAGGAATGGGCGGTGCTGCGGAGCTGTTGTTTCATGGTTTTGAGTGTGTTGATTGTAGCGATCATACAGACGTCAAATTCATACGTTATGTAGGCCATGGAAGGTGTTCACAGAAGCAAACTATTTATGTTAGTAAGCAGTATTATTCAGGATTTGAATATGAGATCTCGATGAATGAAATCTGTCAGTGAAATGGCAGAAACCAACGACACGCATGAATTACCAAGGATCACGGTGGTCAGGTCTTCCCTCGTATCCAACAGCACAACCGTCCATCCCAACCCCCCCCATCATCCAAATAGTGAAACACCAAACAATTAGCTGTTTAACCCACCTTGCACACCATCCCAGCGAGGCTTAGAAAGGGAACTCTGACAAAAAAATGCAGGGGTTATCCCATGACGGCAGAAGTGAGTTCGCTACGGACGTCTCCCGGTAAGCCGGTAACGCATCACGGTGGTTTTGAAGCGCTGAATGAAGAGCTGGATTACCTTGTTCCTCTCAACGAAGTGAAGGGCGCTATCCCGGATGCGGTTAGCGGCACCTTTTTCCGTATCGGCCCGGGGCGCAACCAGATCGGTGGGCAGGAGTTCGGTCACTGGTTTGATGGCGATGGCATGCTGCATTCCGTGTCCTTCACGAGTGACGGTGTGGTCTACCGCAACCGTTATGTGCGCACGCCCAAGTACCTGGCGGAAACCAGGGCCAACAAAATCGTCATGCGAAGCTTCGGCCACAATGCCCCCGGTGGCATCCGCAAAAACATGGGCCGCCTGCCGGCCAACTGCGCCAATACCAATCTGGTTTACCACGGCGGCAAGCTGCTGGCGTTATGGGAAGGGGGCCGCCCCTGGCAACTGGACCCGGCCACCCTGGATACCATTGGCGAGTACGATTACGACGGCAAGCTGGGCAAGTTCAATACCTTCAGTGCCCACGGCAAGGTGAATCCACGCACCGGGATTTATTACAACTTCGGCATTCGTCCGTCGTTCAATCCGAAGGGAGCGCTGATTGGTAAGGGCGCCATTGATCTCTACAAGATCGCGCCCTCCGGGCATTTGGTTGAGAAGGGCTCCTTTGAGGTGGATTTTCTCAGCTTCTGTCACGACTTCGCGCTCACCGAAAACTACATGATCTTCTTCCAGTCCCCCATTGCCATGAAGTCACCGATGCCCTGGCTGGCCGGCTTGATTCCCTTCGATCAAGCCATTGCCTGGCGCCCGGAACTGGACATGAAAATCTATGTGGTGCGCACGGCGGATTTCCAGGTGGAGAAGGTGTTCACCGTGGACGATCCCTTCGTGGCCATTCATTTCTCCAATGCCTGGGAAGCGGACGATGGCAACATCGAGGTGGACCTGACCCGCTACGAAGATTTTTCCGTGAACGAGCAGCTGCGTAATGTGCTCCACAGCAAGGGCGATACCTCTGCCGGGCGATTCATGCGTTACCGCTTGGATCTCCACAGTGGCACGATTGAGGCCAACGAATACAAGGAGGCACTGGGCGGCGAGTTTCCCCAGTGGGATCACCGCTACACCACCCAGCCCACCTCCGTCATGTATGCCGCCTGCATGATGGGCGATGACTCCACCTTCTTCGATGGCGTGGAACGGATTGATCTGCAAACCGGCAAGGTAAAAACCCACGCACTGGGTGAAGGCCGGTATACCTCTGAAGCCATGCACGTGGCTCCCCGTGACGAAGACGACAACCAGGAAGGCTGGCTGGTGAGCATGGTCTATGATGCCCGTGATCACAGCAGCGAAGTGGTCATCTTCGATGCCCGCACCCTGGACGAAGTGGCTGTAGTGCCGCTGAGAAACCATGTGCCCTTCGGTTTTCACTGCGGGTACAGCCCCAGGTCCTTTATCCGTTAGGGGTGCCATTGCGGGGACCCTCAGGAAAATGGGGTAACGGGGTCCAGCGCTTTCCCTGTGCCTGTTATCCCGACAAATCTGCATTAACCCAATGCATGGTTCACCATGCACTCTGATCAATGCCATCGATAAGCCCAACTGGCTACACTGTGGTCTTTGCCGTCGAATCAAAGACTGGAGTCCGCCGTGCCCGTGCCGTTTTCTGCCATCCTGATTGCCAACCGTGGCGAGATTGCCATTCGTATTGCGAATGCCTGTGCGGATCTGGGGGTTCGTTCCGTGGGAGTGTTTGCGCAGGATGATCAGGCGTCCCTGCACACCCGTCAGGTGGATACGGCGGTAGCGCTGCCCGGGCGGGGGGTGCCGGCCTACCTGGACGGGGCGCAGCTGATTGCGGTTGCCAGGGAGCAGGGTTGCGAGGCGATTCATCCGGGTTATGGCTTTCTGGCCGAGAATGCGGACTTTGCCGACCAGTGTGCCGAAGCGGGCATCACTTTGATCGGGCCGGGGGCGGACACCTTGCGACTGTTTGGCGACAAGGCGGCGGCCCGAGCGCTGGCCGCCCGCTGCCAGGTGCCGCTGGTGCAGGGCACCGCGCAGGCGGTGTCGCTGGAAGAGGCGAGGGCGTTCATGGCGTCGTTGCAGGGCAGCGGGGTGATGATCAAGGCCCTCAGCGGTGGCGGCGGGCGAGGTATGCGAGCGGTCACTGATTCGGCAGCGCTCGACGCGGCTTATGCCCGTTGTCA
>NZ_LWEJ01000014.1:0-3078 GCF_001635525.1 Alcanivorax sp. HI0007 | reverse complement strand
GCGGAGGGCGTTGAACCCCCGGTATTGCTATGGGCCCTGAGCCGCGACATTCGCATTCTCGACGGCATGCTCAGCGGCGGCCCGCCCCCCGACTGCCCCCCCAGCGAGTCAGGGCCATGCAGGCCCAGGCCCAGCGCCTCAACCCGCAACACCTGAAGGCCGCCCAGTCCAGCGCCATTCGCGCCGACCAGTGCGTGAAAGGCATGGCCAAAGGCGATCCCTGGCAGTACATCACCTCCCTGGCGCTGCGACTTGCAGGGCACCCTCTCCCGCGTAGCATGGAACGGTAAGGTAGCTGCAAGCGACAAGCTTCAAGCTGCAACGCGAAGAAGGCCCTGTGCCTCATGAATTCCCACAGGACTCCGCGCTGCCAGGCTGAGGGCCTCTATCTGTAGGAGTTCCTCTTGAGGGACGAACCGAGCGTAGCGAGGCAAGAAAGGATTGTCGCCCGCCGTTCTTTCTGAAACCTGTCGAGCTCTGAGATTCCTGATCGCCCTGCGGGCGATTTCCGCGCAAGCGCGGTTCGCACCTCAAGAGGTACTCCTACAGCGGCTTCGTAGAAATTGCGGACTACGAGGAACTTTCCAGTCTTTCCCTACCCCACCAGTGTAGCTTGTAGCTTGTAGCTTGTAGCTTGTAGCTTGTAGCTTGTAGCTTGTAGCTTGTAGCTTGTAGCTTGTAGCTTGTAGCTTGTAGCTTGTAGCTTGTAGCTTGTAGCTTGTAGCTTGTAGCTATATCTGGAGCTGTTATGCCCACCGCCCTGATCCCCATCGCCGATGGCAGCGAAGACATCGAAACCGTCACCCTGATCGACGTGCTGCGTCGTGCGGGCGTGGAAGTCACCGTGGCCAGCGTTACCGGCACACCTGACATTGTGGCCGCCCGTGGTACCCGTATCCGGGCCGACGCCTTGATTGACGATGTGATGGCACAGGACTTCGATCTGATCGTGTTACCCGGTGGCATGCCCGGCGCCAAGGCCCTGGCCGACAGCAAAAAGTTGATCGATAAACTTCACGGCCAGCGAGACAGCGGCCGCCTTTACGGCGCCATTTGCGCCGCCCCCGCGGTGGCTCTGGCGCCACACGGCCTGCTCGATGGCGTCGCGGCAACCGGCCACCCGGCCTTCACTGACGCCCTGCCGGATAAAAAGTAGAATGGAAGAGAGGGTGGTCCACGACGGCCAGTGCCTGACCAGCCGCGGCCCGGGCACCGCTCTGGAATTCGCTCTGACGTTGGTAGAAACCCTGTGCGGCAGGGAGAAGCGCGATACAGTGGCATCGCCCATGGTGCTTTGAACCCTGACACCACCGGCAATTTGGCACAAATTGCCATCACTCAATGGCGGAATTCTGCTAGCCTGTCAGGCCTCTGCCACAACCAGCCAGAACAACAATGAGTGAACCCCGGGATACTTCATCCATCAGCTTTACCGCCCTGTACACCGGCCATGTATGGACCCGTGACGGCATCTCCGCCCCCTTCTTTCGCACCCGCGGCGGCGCCTTTCTTTATGGCGCCCTGGCCCCCTTCGAGTACGTGGGTCGCCATGTGGTCGGCGGCAACATCCGCACCTTTCTGCTGCAGCGTCACCATCTGATTGATCATCGGCTTCATCAATTGATCAACGACGGGGTGACGCAGGTGGTGGAGATCGCCTGTGGCCTGTCACCCCGTGGCCACCGTTTCTGCCAGCAATACCCGCAGCTCACCTATATCGAAACGGATCTGCCGGATATGGCCCGGCGCAAGCAGCAACTACTGAAAGAGCACAGTGTTCTGAGCGAGCGTCATCGCGTGCAGCCGATCAATATCTTCGCGGAAGACGGAGAGCTGAGTCTGGATCATGTGCTGGGCCAACTGGACCAGAGCAAACCTGTGGTGGTGATTACCGAAGGGTTGGTCAACTACTTCCCGCTGGAGGTGATTTCCGACTTCTGGCGCAAGCTGGCCAGCGCCCTCACCGCTTTTCCTCGGGGCACTTATCTCACCGACAATTACCCGCTCTACAAGGGCATGCCCTTCTACCGCACACTCAAGGTGCTGGGTGGCATGCTGGGCACTGTGTCCCGCAGCCAGGTAGGGTTCCACTTCCACTCCGACATGGAAGCCGTGGATCACTTTCATTCCCTTGGCTTTCACAACCTCACCATCCACAACCCGGCGGACTACTACGGCAAGCTACCGATTCCGAAAACGCGGGGGAATCCCATGGTCAGGATCATGGAAGCAACCGTTGGGGCAGTTAACAGTTAATAGTGAACAGTTAACAGCTCGCGAGCTGGTTTTTTATGGCCAACAACAAAGAGGCCGCGCCCATGCTTTGGGTGCGGCCTCTTTCGTTTTTATCTTTTTTAGCTGTTAACTATTAACTGTTCACTGTTAACTGCTTCCCCCTCATCCATAAATGCGATGCACATTCCCTTCGCTGTCCTGGTGCAGGAAATACTCGCTGTTTTTCAGCAGCTCGGTGAATCGCTCTGCGGCCTGGATATTGCCGTGCTTGAACAGGCAGCGCAGGTAACCGGCGTCGTCGTAGTCAAACACCAGCAGCTCCAGTTTCAGCTCCGGGCTTTCCATGTAGAGCGTGCAGTCACGGGCGTGATCGGCGATGGAAAAACCGGGCTCGCTCAGTTTGATCAGACAACCAAAGAAATTGATGTCCACCACCTGTACCGGCTTGTTGAAGCGGAAGCGGTCGCCCACCCGGGATTCGCTGGTAACATAGCCGTGGTTGTTGCACGGCACCAGCCGCTCGGCACGACGGCGCTCGATACGCTGGTACTCCCCCTTGCCGAAACGGCGGATGCCCTGGACCCGTTCCAGTGACTCGCCCCGCAGGAAGGTAGAAAACAGGTCCAGAGACACTTCCCGCTTTTCCAGCTGCGGCAGGTGATCCGCCCCCTTGATCAGCGTGAACTGGGCATTGGGACACTTTTCGGCAAAAGAGGCGTTTTCCCAGGGCAGGGTAAAGCTGTCGAACTCGCCGGTAGTCACCAGGGTGTCGCATTCCGGATACCCCAGCAGCCCTTCCACAGACAACAGACGCCGCCCGTTGATCTTGTAGCGCTCCCGCTC
>NZ_LWEJ01000013.1:0-49043 GCF_001635525.1 Alcanivorax sp. HI0007 | reverse complement strand
AGACTGGCCGAGCAGTTCCTCCCACAGGCCCGCCAGTTGCTGTTCCGTCTCCGTTTGCGGCGCACGATATTCCCGGGCCTGCCATTGCGGGGCCGGCAGGGCCTTGCGGTCCAGCTTGCCGTTGGGTGACAGGGGCATCTTTTCGAGCACCATGAACAGGGACGGCACCATGTACTCGGGCAAGGCACCGGCCAGGGCCTGCTGCCAACCCTCCCGGTTATCGGATTCGCCGGCCACATAGGCCACCAGCTGATCCCCCGCCTCGCCGGGATGGGCCACCACCACGGCGTCGTCCACATCCGGCTGCTGCTTGAGCTGTTGCTCGATTTCTGCCAGCTCGATGCGCAGGCCACGAATCTTCACCTGATGATCCAGGCGGCCCAAATATTCGAGAATGCCGTCGGCCCGCTGCACCACCTGATCGCCGGTGCGATACATTCTGCTTCCCGGCTTCCCGAAGGGATTGGGGAGAAATCGTTCCGCCGTCAGGTCCGGGCGGCCGAAGTAGCCCCGGGCCAGGCCCACCCCGGCAAGGTACAGTTCACCGGGAATCCCCCTCGGCACCGGATTGAGATCGGTGTCCAGCACATGCAGCTGGATATTGCTGATCGGCGCACCGATGGGCACGGTGTGACCCGCTTCAGAGCGGCATCGCCAGTAGCTCACATCGATGGCCGCTTCCGTGGGGCCATACAGGTTGTGCAGCTGCACATCATCCCGTGCCGCAAAGACCGTCTTCTGCAGCTCGCTATCCAGCGCCTCGCCGCTGCAGATCAGTCGCTTCAGATGCGGCAGGTCCTGCAGGCCGGTGGCACTCACGAAGGCGTTGAGCATGGAGGGCACAAAGTGCAGCGTGGTGACGCCTTCATCCGCCATCACCTGTTGCAACCACACCGGATCCGCATGGGCCTCCGGCGGGGCTACGGCAAGTCGCGCCCCCACCATCAATGGCCAGAAAAATTCCCACACGGACACATCGAAACTGAACGGCGTCTTCTGTAACACGCAGTCGCGATCATTCAGGGGATATTCGCTCTGCATCCACAGCAAACGATTTTCCAGGGCCGCCTGGGTATTGAGCACGCCCTTGGGTTTGCCAGTGGACCCGGAGGTATAGATCACATAGATCGCCTGGTCCGGGTGCCATTGCACCACCGGGGGTGTGGTCGGCTGGTCGCTCACATCCAGCTCGTCCAGACACCACATGGGCACCGCCTGCGGCCAGCTTGCCAGCAGACTGCTATGGGTCAGCAGCAAGGCCGGCGCAGAAGCATCCAGAATGTAGGCCAGACGATCCTGTGGATAGGACGGGTCCAGCGGCACATAGGCTCCACCGGCACGGGTGATGGCAAGGATGCCGATCACCAGTTCCAGAGAACGGGGCAGCCCGATGGCCACCCGCGCCTCCTCTTTCACGCCGGCGCGGCGCAGACGATTGGCGAGCTGGTTTACCCGGCGATCCAATTGCGCATAGGACAGCTGTTGCTCGCCCATGGTCAGCGCAATGGCATCCGGTGTTTTCTGTGCCTGCAGGCTTAACCGTTTGGGAACCGCAGTAAAATCACCCCAGCGTTTCCGGGTGTAATTGAAGGTCTGCTGCGCGCGGATTTCTTCATCGGTAAGCAGATCGATATCCGCCAGCAATTGCTGTGGATCGTGCAGCAATGCCTCCAATAGAAGACCAAAATGTTCACGCAAACGGGCAATGGTTTCCGGTTTGAACAGGCCGGTGTCGTAGCCGACAAAGCCCTGTAGCTGCTGCTCGTCTTCAAGAATATCCAGGGCCAGTTCAAACTGCGCCCCCGCCGCACCGGGATCAAAGGGCGTCACCAACGCTTCCGGCCACTGCGGAGCAAAGTTCTGGCTGAGTCGCTGGTGGTTGAACACCACCTGGAACAGCGGATGGCGATCCAGATTTCGGTCCACAGCCAGGGCGTCCACCAGACCTTCAAAGGGCAGCGCCTGGCGGCCCTGGGCCTCACCGATAAATTGCTGAATCGCCGCCACCTGTTCGGCAAAGGATTGCGGCTGATCAAAGTCCGCCGGAATCACCAGCGTATTGATAAAGCAGCCCTGCAGGGTTTCGGTTTCCGCCTGCAGTCGACCGGCCACCGGTACACCCACACGCACCTGTGACTGCCCACTGTAACGGTGCAGCAATGTCTGCCAGACACTGAGCAACAAAGTGGATACGGTGGAGCCCAGTTCCCCGGCACGCAGTTTCAACCCGGCCAATTGTTCATCGGTAAACCGAATCGGCTGGCGGGCGCCGTCTGCCCTGTCGCTTCGTGGAAAATCCGTGGGCAGGGCCAGGGGCTCGCCCCCATCACCCAACTGCTCCACCCACCATCGGGTCTGGGCGCGGGCCTCATCGCTGTCCAACCATTGTTGCTGCCAGGCGGCATAATCCGCGTACTGAATTTTTGCGGGCGATGCCGTTAGGGCATCGCCCTGATGGGCTTGCCGATACAGCTCGCTCAGCTCCGCCAGCAGCAACTGCATGGAAACCCCGTCGCCGATGATGTGATGCTGCACCAGCAACAGGTGGTAGCGTTGATCGGCCAGCTTGATGGCCAGCACCCGCAACAGGTTGTCACAGGCCAGATCGAACGGCTGATTCAGCACCTGATGTTGCACTTTTTCTGCAGCGGATTCCGGGGCATTTTCCTGCGACAGATCCTGCCACTGAATCTTGATAACCGCGTCATCAAGGATGCGCTGACGTGGAGCCCCACCCGCATCCACAAAACGGGTGCGTAAACTTTCGTGGTTGGCCACCAGAATATTCAGCGCCTGTTGCAGGGCATCGCGATGCAGTTCACCACGCACCTCCAGGCCCAGCGGCATATGGTACGCCCCGTTACCCGGCTCCAGTTGCTGCACAAACCACAACCGTCGCTGCGCTGCGGAACAGGGAAGATCACCACTGCGCGGCACCGGCCGGATTGCCGGCATGGCAGCAACGGACTGACACAACGCGGCACAGTGCTTCAGAACCGGTTGCTCGAAGATGCGGTTCAGCGGCAGGTCCAATTGATACTGATGGCGCAGACGGTTGACCATCTGTACGGCCAGCAGTGAATGACCCCCGAGGTTGAAGAAATGGTCATCACGGCTGACGGTTTCCACGCCCAGCAATGGCTGCCAGATTTCCGCGAGAATTTTCTCGTTATCGGTTTCCGGTACGTCACCCTCACTGCTGCCCTGCCATTGCGGTTCCGGCAGCGCCTTGCGATCCACCTTGCCCGCCGGGGTCAGCGGCAGTTGCTCCAGCGTCATTAACTGGCTGGGGACCATATAGTCCGGCAGGGATTGGGACAGAGAAGCCAGAATGGTCTCGATCTCGGTTCGCGGCTCGAGCGCAGCTCCTGCCGGATCGCGTAGCACGATATAGCCAACCAACCTGTCACCCGCCGGTGAGGGCTGGGCCACCACCGCTGCCTCGCGAATTTGATCAAACGCCAATAGCCGGCTTTCGATTTCCCCCAGCTCGATGCGGAAGCCACGGATCTTCACCTGCTGATCCACCCGGCCCAGATATTCCATGACGCCGTCGTCGCGGAATTGCACCAGGTCGCCGGTGCGGTACATGCGCTCGCCGGGTTCACCGAACGGATCAGGAAGAAAGCGTTCGGCGGTCAGGTCCGAGCGGCCGTGGTAACCGCGGGCCAGGCCCACTTCGTTACCGATATAGAGTTCACCGGCCACACCAACCGGAACCCGTTTGAGATCCTGGTCCAGCACATAGAGTTTTCGAGGGCCGACGGCGGTACCGATGGGGGCGTAGGCACTGGTCAGCGTATCCCCCGGATAGGCCGCCCACAGCATCGGCGTGACCACGGTTTCCGTGGGGCCATAGCCGTTCAGAATGCGCTGCGGTTTCAGCACCTGTTGGATGCGTTCGAAGGTTTCCCGGGTAAAGGCTTCGCCCCCCAGGGTCCAGGAGCGGACCTTTAGTTCCGGCTGTTCCTGTTCGATCCAATCCAGTAACGGCCCCACATAGCTGGGTGGAAAACAGGCGATGGTGACGTTTTCTTTTTGCAGCACCTCGCAACATTTTTCCGCACTCCATAGTTCCTGGTCACGGATGACCACGCGGGAGCCAAAGGCCAGCGGCACCGTCCAGCGCTCCACAGCCCCATCGAAACTGATGGACGCGAATTGCAGTTCCACATCCTCCGGGGTCATGCCGTAGCGCTCACCGATGGTCTGCACGTGCATGGACAGGCCGCCGTGGGTCAGAGCCACTCCCTTGGGTTTGCCGGTGGAACCGGAGGTGTAGATCACGTAGGCAAGCTGATCCGGATGGGGACCGTTATTCACTCGGCCATAGGCGTACCCATCCAGCAACAACCGGTCCACCGCCACAGGTTGCACGGCCGCAACCGACGGCAGGACATCCATCAGGTTCGACGAGGTCAGCAACAGACTCGCGCCACTGTCTTCCAGCATGTAACGCAAGCGATCCGCAGGGTACCCCGGGTCCAGCGGCAGGAAAGCCCCGCCGGCTTTCATTACCGCCAGGAAGGCTTCGATCATGGTGACGCCGCGCTCGAAGGAAACACCCACCACCTGATCGGCTTTGACACCCTGTTTGATGAGATAACGGGCCAACTGATTGGAGCGGGCTTCCAGCTCGGCAAAGGAGACACGGGTGTCACCATGCACCAGGGCAATGGCATCCCCCCTTGCTGACGCCTGCTGGGCAAACAGGGACACGAAACTGTCGGGGGCCCATTCACCGCAGCCCTCTCCCCAGGTTTGCAGACGAAACAGGTCATCACCGAGGCTATCCAGTTCGGCAAGCGGGCCATCCTGACTTTCTGCCAGTGACAACAGTGTCTGCCTGAATGCGGTCGCCATACGGTCCACCAATGCCACCGGCAAGGCGCCCGTGTCATGGGCAAACAGCATCTCCAGATGTTCACCGGGCAACACCGCCACGGTCAGCGGATAGTGGGTAAACTCATGACTGGTCGGCGTGCCCAGTTGCAGGCCGCTGTGATCGCCACCCAGCAGGGTTTCATCCAGCGGATAGTTTTCGAAGACCAGCAAGGTATCGAACAGGCTTTCCCCACCCCAGCCGGCCTCCTGTTGCACCTCGAACAGCGGCGCATGACCGTATTCGCGCAGGGAAGCATTGTCCGCCTGCAATGCCTCCAGCCACTGATCCACGGGCTGGTCGCCATCCAGCGGTACGGTCATCGGCAGGGTATTGATGAACAGCCCCAGCATGCTGTCGCTGCCGGCCAGTTCCGCCGGGCGACCGGCCACGGTATTACCGAACACTACCCGACGTTGTCCGGTAAATTGTCCCAGCACCCGGGCCCAGGCTCCCTGTACCAGGGTGTTGATGGTCAGCCCCTTGTCGCGAGCCGCCTGACGCAGGGCCCGACTGGTGGCCTCGTCGAAGGTAATGGGATGACGACGGAAGGCACCTTTCTCTTTCGACCCTACCGACTCCACCAGACGAGTGGGCGCCTGCAGGGGGGCGAGATAGTCCTGCCAGAACGCCCGTGTCGCATCCCGGTCCTGCTGCTGCAGCCAACGCAGGTACACGCCATACTCTTTCGGGGCAGCAGGCAGGGAATGGCCGTGATACAGGGCCATCAGCTCGGTGAGCAACACCCCGGTGCTCCAGCCGTCCATAAGAATATGGTGCAGGGTAAAGACACACTGCCAGGTTTCGTCGTCGGTCCGCAGCAAGTCCACCCGCCACAGCGGCGGGTTTTCCAGATCGAACCCCTGCTCCAGCAATTGCTGGCAGTAGCGATCCGCATCACCTTGCGACCGCAGGTCTACCTGCTGCCACGGCAGAACAACCTGATCCCCTGGCCAGATTGCCTGATGGCGCTGTTCCGTCAGGTAATCCGGCAGCAGCGCAGTGCGCAACACCGCATGGCGTTGCAGCAATTGCTGCCAGGCCTGTTTCATCCGCTGCGGCGACAGTCCCGTCAGTGGCAGTATCAACTGGTTCACATAGGTGCTATTGCGGTCACTCAAACGGGAATGGAACAGCAAGCCGGACTGCAAGGGTGACAGGGGCAGAATCTGCTCCGGCCGTGACGGTAACGCATCCAGTTGCGACTGGCTCAGGGATGCCAGCGGCATATCCGCCGGGGTCAGGATCGGCGGCGCCTGCTCGCAATGGCAGGCCAGCCGTTCGCATTGTTCCAGCCATTGGGCGACCAGCACTTCACCCTGCTCCCGGGACACACCCTTGCCATCCACGTCGATACGCAGACGCAGCGCGCCCTCCTGCTGATCCGCGTTGATGGTCAGTGGCGCATCCGCCGGGGCATCCGGCGCCTGCCACAGGCCCATCTCCCTGACGCTGACACCCGGCAGGGAGTCATGGCGAAACTGGCCCAGATAGTTGAACAGCACGTCCAGGTGGTGATCCGCGTCCGCCAGCTTGCCCTGCTGACACAGCAGGCCATAACCCAGGCCGCCATGGGCAGGTTGGCGCAGTTGTTCTTTCTGCCATTTGATGGATGCAGCCAGATCCCCCTGACAATCCAGTCGCTGGGGGTAGAGGCTGGTGAACCAGCCCACCGTGCGGCTCAGATCCAGACCGGCATGACTGTCGGCACGGCCATGGCTTTCCCGATGGATACGTACCGTGTCGCGGCCACAATAATCCGCCAGCGTCCCGGCCAGCGCGATCAACAGAAATTCTTCCAGATTCAGTGACGCATAACGGTCCGCACTTTTTACCCAACGACGCAATGTCTTCGCATGGGTCTGACACTCGAACCGGGCAGGCGCCGAGTCTTGATGCACCGGAAACAGGGGCGCCAGGGTTTGTGTAGCCTGCTGCCAGTACGGCAGTTCTTTCTCGGCCTCGGGAACGAAATGCTGGTTCAGTGCCTGGCGCCAGTCCTGCAGGTTATGGGTCTTGCGCGGCAGACTGGCGTCGCCTCCTTGCTGCAGTTGCTGGTAAGCACTGAACAGATCTTCCAGCAGGATTCGCCAGGACACCCCGTCCACGGCCAGATGGTGAAGGGTCAACAGCAGTTGCGGTGCATCCCCAACAATATAGAGCGACTGCAGCACCTTGCCGTCGGCAGGGCCAAGCCCACCCTGCGCCGCCGCCATGGCATGAGAAATGTCGGACTCACTGCGGGCTTCAACCACCTGCAGCAAGGGGCGCGTGCTTTCTGCCACACACTCCGCCTGTTGCGGATCGGTGGCGGAAAAGCGCAGGCGCAAGGCATCGTGCTGGGCCACCAGCATCTGCAATGCCATCTCCAACCGCTCGGGATCAAACGCGTCCTGGACGGAAAAATGGATGTACTGATTGCAGAGGGACAGGCCTCGCTGTTCGATAAAACGCTGCTGGATGGGCAGCAAACCAACCAGACCCGACAACGGTTCCTGACTGGCCGCATTGCCCGTCACGACCTGGGCGGCCGCTGCCAATGCACGCAGAGTGGGTTGCTCAAACAGGTCTTTGGGTGTCAGCGCCAGCCCCTGTTGGCGGGCCTTGCTGACGATCTGCAACGCCAGAATGGAATCGCCGCCCAGGGCAAAGAAATGATCGTCACGGCTGACGGTTTCCACGCCCAGTAATGGCTGCCAGATATCGGCGAGAATTTTTTCGTTGTCGGTTTGTGGGGGCTCGCCCTGGCTAGTGGTTTGCCATTGCGGTTCCGGCAAGGCTTTGCGGTCAACCTTGCCCGCCGGGGTCAGGGGCAGTTGCTCCAGGGTCAGCAACTGGCTGGGCACCATGTAGTCCGGCAGAGTGCGGGACAGCTCTGTCAGGATCGCATCAGTGTCGATTCGCGGCTCGAGCGCCGCTCCTACAGGGGGGCGTGGGACGATGTAGGCGACCAGGCGATCACCGGTGGGGGATGGTTGGGCTACCACCGCTGCGTCGCGAATTGTGTCGAAGGCCAGCAGGCGGCTTTCGATTTCCCCCAACTCAATGCGGAAGCCGCGAATCTTCACCTGCTGGTCCACCCGACCCAGGTATTCCATGACGCCGTCGTCGCGGAATTGCACCAGGTCCCCGGTGCGATACATGCGCTCTCCCGGTTCACCAAAAGGATCGGGGAGAAAGCGTTCGGCGGTCAGATCCGGGCGGTCATGGTAGCCACGGGCCAGCCCCACTTCATTACCGATATAGAGTTCACCGGCCACACCAACAGGAACACGATTAAGATCCTGATCCAGCACATAGAGTTTTCGAGGGCCGACGGCGGTTCCGATAGGGGCGTAAGCACTGGTGAGCGTATCCCCCGGATAGGCCGCCCACAGCATGGGCGTGACCACGGTTTCCGTAGGCCCATAGCCGTTAAGAATCCGCTGCGGCTTGAGCACCTGCTGCATGCGCTCGAAGGTTTCCCGGGTAAAGGCTTCGCCCCCCAGGGTCCAGGAGCGGACCTTTAGTTCAGGCTTTTCCTGCTCGATCCAATCCAGTAACGGCCCCACATAGCTGGGAGGGAAACAGGCGATGGTGACGTTTTCTTTTTCCAGCACCTCGCAACATTTTTCCGCACTCCATAGTTCCTGATCGCGAATCACCACCCGGGAGCCGAAGGCCAGCGGCACCGTCCAGCGCTCCACGGCGCCGTCGAAACTGATGGAGGCAAACTGCAGTTCCACATCCTCCGGCGTCATGCCGTAGCGCTGCCCGATGGTCTGCACATGCATGGACAGGCCACCATGGGTCAGTGCCACTCCCTTGGGTTTGCCGGTGGAACCGGAGGTGTAGATCACGTAGGCAAGCTGGTCGGGATGCGGTTGGTTGCGGACCGGCCCATAGGCATACCTATCCAGGGACAACTCATCCACTGCCACCGGTGTCACCGCATCGACCCTCGGCAAGACCTCAATCAGGCTCGAGGAAGTCAGCATCCTTTTGGCGCCACTGTCTTCCAGCATGTAACGCAAACGATCCGCAGGGTACCCCGGGTCCAGCGGCAGGAAGGCGCCGCCGGCTTTCATCACCGCCAGGAAGGCTTCGATCATGGTGACGCCGCGCTCGAAGGAAACACCCACCACCTCATCGGCGGCGACGCCCTGTTCGATCAGATAACGGGCTAGCTGGTTGGAGCGGGCTTCCAGCTCGGCAAAGGAAACCCGGGTATCGCCATGCACCAGGGCAATGGCATTTCCCTGCTCGGCGGCCTGCCGGGAAAACAGGGACACCATACTGGTTGCCTGCCATTCACCCTGGCCCTGTTCCCGGGCAGACAGCCATTTCTGATCCCCATCGGAAAGGATCGTCAGTGCGGACAAGGTTCGGGAGGCATCTTCCAGAAACTGTTCCAGCAGGCTCTCGAACCCGGCCTGCAGGCAATCGGCAATACGCTCATCCAGCGCTCCGTCACCATACACCAGGCGCAGACCCAGGCCGCCTTGCTGATCCGGCCATACATCCAGCACCAGATCGAACGGCGTTTCCGTCACCGGCAGATCCTCTACCCGGACGACGAGGTTGCCCAGATTCAGACTCATGCCCGCGCCCTGCTGGCGATAATTGAACGCCACCTGGAATAAAGGATGGCGCCCCTGACTTCGCGACGGACAAAGTCGATCCACCACTTTTTCGAACGGCAGCTCCTTGTGCTGCTTGGCGCCTTCCAGGGATTGGTGAATGCGGGTAATCCATTCACTGACGATGTCACCGGGACGAGGCGTCCCCTGCACCACCAGGTTATTCACAAAAAAACCGATCAACCCATTGTTGGATCCATTGCGGTTCGCGCTGGGCACACCCACCCGCACGTTATCCTGTCCCGTGATGCGGGCAAGCAGGTATTCCAGAACGGCCAGCAACACGGTGAAGCGGCTGACACCCTGCCGGGAGGCCAGCGCTTTCAACGCCTGGTTTTGTTGAACAGAAAGGGAAAAATCACGAAAACAGGCTTTCTGCGCTGCTGCGGTATTTTTCAGCGAAGGCAATGCCAGTGGCTCGCCTTCATGCTGCAAGGTCTCTTGCCAGTATGCGAGTTGCTGCGCTGCCGTCTCACCGGTCAGCCACTGTTGCTGCTCCTCGGCAAAAGCCGGGTACTGTCTTTCCAGCGGAGGAAGCGGCATCTCACGACCATCACGCAGAGAGTTATAGACAAGGAAAAACTCCTGCATAAAGACACCCAGAGACCAGGCATCGCCGGCAATATGATGCAGGGAGACCATCAAGGCGTGGACCGGCTTGCCATTGATATCGCCCAGACTGGCCAGGCGATAGCGCAACAGCCCACCCACCGCCAGATCAAAAGGCATGGCATTCTGTTGGCTAGCCAGTGAATAGGTGGCCGCTACCGGGTCTGGCTGATCACTGACATCATCGATGACCAGCGCCCTGTCCTGGTGGGCGTCAATGGTCTGCCAGGCCTGGCCGTCAAATTCCGCGAACCTGACACGGAGGATATCGTGACGGGCTAAGACCACATTCATGGTGGCCTGAAGCGCCGAAATATCCAGCTCCCCTTCCAGCCAGAAAAGACCTCCCAGATTGTACGCGGTGCTGTCTGGGGATAACCGACTGAACACCCACAAGCGTTGCTGGGAGTAGGAGAGCGGCGCCCAATGCGGCCCGGGACGGGCAGACAGGGAAGCAGACCCGGTCATGTCAGCTCCTTTACAAAATTGCGTGACAGAGAATCAGGCCTGAGCGTCGCGCAGACGCCTGGGGCGCTGGTCGGTCCATACCTGATTGATATGCTCCAGGCAGTGAGCCTTGTTGCCACTGATCCCCACGGGCTGCCAGCCAGCAGGAACGGGACGGTAGGTAGGCCAGATGCTGTACTGTTCCTGGTCGTTAATGACCACGTGAAATTCGGTATCGGAGTTATCAATACTCATGGTTTCCTCGCCTTGTCGGCACGGTCCGTTGCGCCGGGAGTCAGGCCCCGGCTTCACGGAGGGCGTGCACGCTGTGTCTGGCGGACTGACCGTCCAGCTCGATGAGCTGGCCGGCGTCCATTTTCAACAGCCGATCCGCCCGGTCGAAGTAATGATCGTCGTGGGTGATGGCAATAATGGTTTTGCCCTGTGCCTGCAGACGCGGCAATAACGCGTGGTAGAAAAACTGCCGGAACTGCGGGTCCTGATCCGCCGCCCATTCATCCAGTAACAGACAGTCGCGCTGCTCCATGACCGCCATCAGCAACGCCAGCCGCTTGCGCTGCCCCTGGGAGAACCGGATGTCACTGAGCCGCCCATCCGCCTGACGCACCTTGTGCTGCATACCCAGGGTCTTCAGCCAGTCGTCCACCTCGTCGACGCGCACCTCGGCGCCGTCACCCTGCAACAGGCGATTGAACAGGTAGAAGTCAGTAAAGACCGAGGAAAAAAGCTGTCGATAAGCGACCCGGTTGTCTTCGGTAATGGGCTGGCCATCCACGCTCAAGGTACCCTGCAGGGGGCGATAGAGACCGGTCAGCAGCCGCGCAAAGGTGCTCTTGCCACTGCCGTTGCCCCCCTGGACAAAAATCAGCTCACCCCGCTTTACGGTCAGGTCCAGCGGACCGACCTCAAATCCGGCCACGCCATCCTGATCCGGATAACGGTAGCAGGCGCCCTTCAGTGACAACTGCTTGAAACCGGCCAGTGACTCCCCCTTCGGCGCAAAGTCGGTATTCCCTTCTGCCAACTGCAACCCGGCAAGCTTTTTCAGGGACACTCGCGCCGCCAGCAGGGTGGGCAATGCGGCCACAGCGCCAATCAGGGGGGTGCGCAACAGCAGAATGGTGAGCGCAAAAACCGAAGCGGTATTGGCGCTGGCCCAGCCCAGCCCGGACGCCAGATAGAACAGCACGCCGATCAGGGCCAGCATCAGCACATTGGCCATATTGCCGGCCACGCCATTGAAAATATCCGCGCGGGTGACGTGGTCACGGTAGGCACGGGCGTGATCGTCAAACTCTTCCTGGTAGAAACGCGCCGCCCGGGCGCGGTTCAGAGCCAGCTCCTTGCGCCCATCAATCATGGCCTGGTAATCCTGGTACAGGTGATCATCACCCTCCCGTACCTTGCCCACATGAAAGTTGATCCGCCCCACCAGCCAGATGCCCATCCCTGCGGTCGCCACCAGCCATACCACGGTGACTGCAAACAGGGCCGGCGACAGCCAGGCCAGCCAGCTCAGAGCCGCCACACTGAGCGCGGCGCCGTAAACCAGCTCGGGCAGATGCACAAAAGCGATAGTGAGATTACGGGTATCGGTACTGAGTGCCGCCAGCAGAGGCGGCCCCCCCACCTTTTCCAGTTGCTCAATATCCGTGGCCAACACACGGCGCACCAGATCGCGCCGCAGGCCATAGACCATGCGATGCCCCAGCCGGTGGAGAGTGACCTGGGCGCCGGTGGCTGTGGCCAACAACGCCAGCAGCAGCAGGGCAAACTGCACCAACACCATGCCCAGCTCCGCCCCTCCGGCCAGTAATCGCTGACTGATGAATGCCAGCACGGCCACACTCAGCAAGGCACTGAGCACACTGAGCACAACGACAGCCACAAAGGTTGCTTTGCGACCGGAAAACAGCAAACCCGGCAAGGTCATGACAGTGGTCCGCCTCCATGGCTGATACAAAAACGAATCGCAATGATATTGATTCTTATTTATATATCAACCATAAAATGATGACCCTTTGCCCGGATGTGACGGCTATCATGGACATACCGGTACCCACTGCTGACCTGCCTGCTCCCGCAGGGCACAATAGGGTGACCCGTTTGACGAAAACCCGGTGCCCGGACCCTTTTTTCCTGTTCACTTGTCGGCCCTTTCATGCAACAACCCCTTAGCCAGCGCGGCCAGAAGCGTCAGCAAGCCATTCTCGAAGCCGCCACGGAAACGTTCCTGCAGCATGGCTACGAAGGCACGACTCTGAACATGATCATTGCCCGGGCCGGCGGCTCCAGGCGCAGCCTCTATGACTATTTTGGTGACAAACAGGGGCTGTTCGGTGCGGTGATTCGCTATCACACCGACAAGCTGGTTGAGGACGTCCGCGCCATCGATGTCACCGGGATGCCGGCGCGGGAAGGGCTGACCGTGCTTGCCCGCAACTTCGTGTTTGCGTTGCTGGAACCGGTCAACCTGGAGTTGTACCGACTGTTGATCACCCAGGCACCGGCCTTTCCGGAACTGGCTCGCAGCGCGTATCTGGCGGGCCCGGCGTTGTTGCTCAATGAGCTGGAGAAATATCTGGATCACCTGCAACGACAGGGGCAATTACCCGCCTCACTGCCCACCCCGCACACTGCCCGTCAGTTCCTGGGTATGGTGAAAGCCGAGTTCCAGCTGTGCGCGCTTTTATCCCCGGAGCGAATGCCGCCAGACAGTGCGATTGACGCACATATTGGCGATTGCGTGGCGCTCTTGTTAGACAACCGCTAGTCCGACCATTGGCACCTTCCATCTCCCCGGTATACATTGTAGTTAGCTGTCACTCTGCCTTTGGGGGCTAAGATGGCAAGAGAAGACATGTGACGGGACTCACAATATGAACAAGTTTTCACTGGTCCTATTGGCATTTTTCTTGCCAGTAGCCGCCAGCTATGGCGATCCACCTGAACAACAATTCCTGCAACAGGTGTATGCCAATGGCGGCAAGACGCTTTATTGCCAGGAAGCGTTTCAGCCCGGGGATCGGGTCTCTGTTGAACATATCTATGATGAACGCCGACTGGCTCAACACTTTGGCTGCCGCACCAGCCGCCTTTGCCAGAGCAACCAGCAGTTCGCCAATGCAACACGGGATCGCCACAGCCTGTTCCCGGTAACCCGCCGCGCCGAACTGGACCGGCGCCGAACCCTGCTGGGTGATCTGCCTGCCACCACAGCAACCGACTCCCAATGCGGCTATAAACAGGCCTTTCAGGTTTTCGAGCCACCCCGGTCCGCCAAGGGCGATGTGGCCAGGGCCATGCTCTATCTGTACGACCGCTACGACATCCCCTTGCTGGGAACGCTGGAAATGTACCAGCGCTGGAATCGGGATGACCCGGTGGATGACGAGGAACGTCGCCGCAACAACGTGATCGAACAGGTTCAGGGCAACCGCAACCCCTTTATCGATGAACCGAACCGGGCGGAATCACTGGAAGCAAGCTCTCCATTGAATATGCAGTTTCCGTAGAGGCCGTTGAACGTCAACGGTGTAAAGTTGAACCGCGGAAAAACGCACTGGTTTCACTAAACACAAGAGGCCGCGCCCAGGGACTGGGCGCGGCCTCTTGGTTTTCAGTACGGGATAACCTCTCCCGCGTTTTAACGTTGCACTTTCAACTTTTCACTCAGAACCACTCGCCGTCCAGACCCATCATGGTATCCGCGCCACTCTTGATCTGGGCGAACAGGGCATGGGCCTTGGGCAGGATGCGCTGGAAGTAGTACTGGCAGGTAATACGCTTGGCCTTGGCGAAGTCGTCATCCCGACCGTCGGTGGCCGCCAGCATCTGTGCCCACAGCCAGGCGTAGAGCACGTAACCGAACAGGTCCAGATACTCCACGGCGGCAGCGCTGATCGCGTCCGGGTTGTTACCCGCCTGGGACAGCAGCTCGTCGGTGGCCTCCTTGAGCAGGGTCAGTGCCGCCTGCAGCTCGTTGCTGATCGCAGCCAGCTGGCCGTTACCGCTGTTTTCTTCAACCCAGGCCTGGGCATCCGCCAGGAAGGCTTCCACGGATTTGCCGCCATTACGGGCCACTTTCCGGCCCGCCAGGTCCAGCGCCTGGATGCCGTTGGTGCCTTCGTAGATCTGGGAAATACGGCAGTCGCGCACGAACTGCTCCATGCCCCACTCACGGATATAACCGTGGCCACCGAAAACCTGCTGACCGGTGATGGTGGTATCCAGACCGCGATCGGTGAAGAAAGCCTTGGCTACCGGAGTCAGCAGCGCAACCCGGTCTTCCGCCTTTTTCTTGGCGTCCGCATCGTCGCTGAACTTGGCGGTGTCCAACTGCATGCCCACGTAGGCAGCCAGGGCACGGCCACCCTCATTGATGGCACGCATGTTCATCAGCATGCGCCGTACGTCACCGTGAACGATGATCGGGTCCGCCGGGCCGTTGGGATTTTTTGCGCCGGTGGCGCTGCGGCCCTGCAGGCGCTCGCGGGCGTAGTCCACGGCGCTCTGGTAGCTCACTTCACCCAGGCCCAGACCCTGCAGGCCGATGGACAGACGCTCGTAGTTCATCATGGTGAACATGCACGCCAGACCCTGATTGGGCTCGCCAATGATCCAGCCCTTGGCGCTGTCGAAGTTCATGACACAGGTAGCGGAACCCTTGATGCCCATCTTGTGCTCAATGGAGCCACAGGTAGCACCATTACGCTCGCCCGCATTGTTGTCCGCGTCGGGCAGGAACTTGGGCACCAGGAACAGGGAAATGCCCTTGGAACCGGCCGGGGCATCCGGCAGTTTCGCCAGCACCAGGTGAATATGATTGCTGGTCATGTCGTGCTCACCACCGGTGATGAAGATCTTGGTACCGGTGATGTTGAAGGAACCGTCGTCGTTGGGCTCAGCCTTGGTACGCAGGATCCCCAGATCCGTGCCGGAATGAGGCTCGGTGAGGCACATGGTGCCGCTCCACTCACCGCTGTACAGCTTGGGCAGATACTGCTCTTTCAGTTCCTGGCTGGCGTGGGCATCGATGGCCAGGCAGGCACCGCTGGTCAGCGCGGGATACAGGGCGAAAGACGAGCAGGCGCTGTGCATCATTTCCTCGAACAGCACCGCCAAGGATTTGGGCATGCCCTGGCCACCGAATTCCGGATTACCGGAGAACGCACTCCAGCCATTTTCGGCAAAGGTTTTGAACGCGTCCTTGAACCCGTCCGGGGTGGTCACATCCCCGTCATTCCAGGTACAACCCTGCTCATCACCATTACGGTTCAACGGAAACAACAGGCCTTCGGTCATCTTGCCCGCTTCTTCCAGAATGGCGTCGGACAGGTCGCGGGTTACCTCGGCGGTGGCAGGCATGGAAGCCCACAGCTGATCCGCTTTGAACACATCGTTGAGAACAAAACGCATGTCCTCGAGGGGCGCTTTATAGGTCGCCATTTGCACATCTCCTGAAAGTTGGCAGGGCGCAAATTTTAGGCAGCCAGGGCGCCGGGTAACAGGGTTATTTGTGACCCGCCGTTCATGGCCTCACGCTTCAATCACGCAGCGAGTGGAGGGAAGAGGGAGAAGACACGGTTTGCGAGCATCGGACAGCGTTGTTCGGTATCGGCGATACCCCTGGCCTATTCAATCGGCTCCGGCCGGCGCCACATCCACAGCAACACCCCGCAAAGCAGCAGTGGCACGCCGATTTTCACGTAATCAGGCGCCGATGACAGACTGATCAGCGCTATGCTGATGAGCATCATGGTGGACGCTGCACACTTGGCGCGGCGGGGAATGGCACCGTGTTCGCGCCATTGACGGATATGCCCCCCGTGACGGGGATGCTGTACCAGCCAGCGCTCGAGCTGTGGCCAGCCGTGACTCCCGGCCCATGCCGCCAGCAGCAGGAAGACCACGGTGGGCATGCCCGGAACGACCACACCGATCATTCCCAGTAGCACAAACAGCATCGCTAGTGAGCGCCAGCACAGCACTCTGACTGTCCCCATGTCTCCCCTCCTAGAAGGCAATGGACCCGCGAGAGAATAATTACAGCATGCCCGATTTTACGGGGAATAAAAAACCCGCCAGACGGCGGGTTTTGCGGGTCAATCGACCTGGAGGGTCTCGGTTTCCTCGGCCTGCGGGTCACTGTCAGGAGCGGAGATGGCCTGCACCCGTGCCTGCAGTTGGGTCCGGCTCACGGGCTGACCGTTGAGACTCAGGACCCCGTTACCGACATTGATCACACTACGCCAGCGCTCGCCTTGTCGCTCCACAACGCCCTGCTCGGCAAGGGCCACCAGGCGGTCGGCATAGGGCGGCGGCACCATCCCCTGGTGCATGTCCAGGTGCACCTGAATATCCAGCATCTGCTGGAACTGCTCTTCACTCAGGGCCATCAGTTCCAGGGTGGGCAGGTTGCCACCCTCGACTCCCAGGTAACGGGCCTTGCTGTCCAGGGTGAGCTGCCGCTCCCCCTGGTCATCCACCAGCATCTGCAATGCCAGTTCACTATCCCCGGGGCGCAGCAGTTGCTCAGCGGCTACCTGCGTCATCTCCTCCAGCAGACTCTGCATACGCATCATCTGCTGCTCCATGTCAGCCTGCTCTCCGTTTCCGGACAGGGCGCCCATCAGGGCCCGGGTCTGGATTTCATCCATTTCCCGATTGAGGGCATGCACCCTGACCAGGGCCTGCTTGTCCAGGCCGGCATACTCCATGCCCAGATAGGCGCTGTCCATGGGCAGCGGCACCATGGGACCGGCCACCTGGTCCAGCCACAGCCGACTGTCGCCACTCAGGGTGTCACCGTGGTCCTTGGTGGTGCCCTGCAGGGTCAGATCAAACGCCAGCATCGGCTGCTGACCCTGGGACCAGCGCAGCTGCTTGCCGGTAAAATTGATATTTGCCAGCGGCAATTCTCCGCCCAACATGGCAATCACATCCACCGACCCGGTCAGCGAATCCACTGCAAACCCCATTTTCGGTGACGACACATCCAGCCCCTGCAGTGACAGGTAGGCATTGACCGGGTAGTCCCCCGCCGTCGGCCGCAACACGTCCAGCTGCAGCTCTTCAAGGACCACCTTACCCATGGGCGAATCCAGGTTTACCGGCGCCACCGCCACTTTCATGGTCAGGCTGCCGTCAAAGCCATAGCGGCTATAACCCGTCACCGGGGGCTTGCCCTGGAAAATCTCGCTCACCATGGCCGTCATTTCCGCAGGCAACTCGCTCAAATCCAGCACTTCCTCGCTGGCGGCAATGCCCACAAACAGACCGTCATCGGTCCAGGCGAAGGGGCCGTGGTGAATCGTGCTGAGAGAACAGATTTTTCCCGACATGGCACCCAGGTTGGCCGTTGACGCCATCTCACCCTGAATGATCAGGCAAGTCACCGCCCTAGCGCGGAATAGCCCGCGCTCATAACTGAACACATCAACGATGATATCCCGCTGCCCCGGAATCACTTCCAGACCTGCGACCTCCTCGCGAAACAGTGTCTCCGCACGCATGCCCACATAGAACGTGGCCCCCAGCCACGCCACAACCAACACCAGAACCAGTGCAATCAACTTCTTCATGGATATCCCCCATCCCTGTCATATTTTTGTGCCGACACTATAGCGAAAAATGCCCGCTATGGTGTCCGCTCCCCTACCGTCAAAAAAAAACCCGCCGGATGAGGGCGGGTTTTTTTACTGGCATCAACGCCGGATCAGAACGCGAAGTGTTCCGCGTCCAGTTCCATCAGGCAGTCCAGGCCGCCTTCGATGGATCCCTTGTGACCCGCCGCTCTCGGCAGGATGCGCTTGAAGTAGAACTTGGCCGTGCTGATCTTGGCCTTGTAGAAGTCCTCGTCACCGGCACCGGATTCCAGTGCGGCGTGCGCCACGGCTGCCATGCGCGCCCACAGGTACGCCAGGGTCACGTAGCCGGAGTACATCAGGTAGTCCACGGACGCGGCACCAACATAATCCGGGTTCTGCATGGCCTGCATGCCAATGGCCTGGGTCAGCTCGCCCCATTCCTTGTTGTAGCCAGCCAGGGGCTCCAGCAGTTCCTTCAGGTCGGCATTGTCGGCATTGCTCTCGCAGAACTTGTGCACGATCTTGGTGAAGTTACGCAGGGCCTGACCCTGGGTCATCATCACCTTACGGCCCAGCAGATCCAGCGCCTGGATACCGGTGGTGCCTTCGTACAGGGTGGAGATACGGGCATCACGCACGTTTTGCTCCATGCCCCACTCACGGATAAAGCCGTGACCACCGTAGATCTGCACACCGTGGTTGGCCGCTTCCAGACCCGCTTCGGTCACGAACGCCTTGGCGATCGGGGTCAGCAGCGCCATCAGTTCATCCGCTTCCTTACGGGCGGCTTCGTCTTTCTCCAGCTTCACCTTGTCGCCCAGCTGGGCACACAGGTAAACCAGGGCACGACCACCCTCGGCGAACGCCTTGGAGGTGAGCAGCATGCGACGCACGTCCGGGTGAACGATAATCGGATCTGCCGGACCTTCCGGGTTTTTCGGGCCGGACAGGCTGCGCATGGCCAGACGATCCTTGGCGTAGGTCAGACCACCCTGGAAACCCAGCTCGGCGTGAGCCACACCCTGGATAGCGGTACCCAGACGGGCGAAGTTCATGAAGGTGAACATGCAGTTCAGACCCTTGTTCTCCGGGCCGATCAGGTAGCCTTTTGCACCGTCAAAGTTCATCACACAGGTGGCGGAGGCCTTGATGCCCATCTTGTGTTCGATGGAACCACAGGTCACGGTGTTGCGCTCGCCAACGCCACCGTTACCGTCGGTCATGAACTTGGGCACGATGAACAGGGAGATACCCTTGGTGCCCTTGGGCGCGTCAGGCAGACGGGCCAGCACGATATGGACGATGTTCTCGGCCATGTCGTGCTCACCGGCGGAAATAAAAATCTTGGTACCGGTAATATTGAAGGAGCCGTCCGCGTTGGGCTCGGCCTTGGTCTTCAGGATGCCCAGGTCTGAACCACAATGGGGCTCGGTCAGACACATGGTGCCCGTCCACTCACCGCTGGTCAGTTTCGGCAGGTAGGCCTGTTTCTGCTCGTCGGTACCGTGCTCTTCGATGGTCGCTACGGCACCGTGGGACAGACCCGGGTACATGCTCCAGGACCAGTTGGCGGTACCGGTCATTTCGCTGATGGCGATACCGGCGGAACCGGGCAGGCCCTGGCCGCCGAATTCCGGGTCGCCGCCCATGGCCGGCCAGCCGCCTTCCACGTACTTGGCGTAGGCTTCCTTGAAGCCTTTCGGCGTAGTCACCACACCGTTGTCGAAACCACAGCCTTCCTCATCACCGGAACGGTTCAGGGGAGCCAGCTCGTTCTCGGCAAACTTGGCGCCCTCTTCCAGGAAGGCGTTCAGCAGTTCGCTGTTAACCTCTTCCAGACCGAGGCCCTGGTAATGGCCATCAATGTCCAGGACTTCATTCAGCACAAAGCGCATATCGCGCAGGGGAGCCTTGTAATCCGGCATCTCAAATCTCCCTAAAATCATCGGTGACAATGAGGCGGGCCGTGGGCTCGCCAGCTATTTGGGACGCTAATCTTAGGTCAGGCCTCAATCCCCCCTCTACCCCTATTTGTGACCCGCGAGTCAAACAAGCGTTTGAAACTTGCGTTTGCCTGCATAGGCAACTGTTTTAACAGGTTTTTTGCAAAAACCGGTAGGGATTGCGGGAGGATTCTCTCCCCCGCGGTGGACATTGGGTATACTCCCGGAATCACTGCAAAGGACGGTAAAAATGATTGATACCAACCTGCTCGACATTCTGGTTTGCCCGGTCAGCAAGGCGCCGCTCATCTATGACGACAAGGCCGGTGAACTCAAGTGCAAGGCCAGTGGCCTGGCCTACCCGGTACGCGATGGCATTCCTGTCATGCTGGAGGATCAGGCTCGCTCAATGAGCGACGAGGAAGTCAGCAACCTGTAACAGGCAGCTGGATGAGCTAAACAGAACGCCCGGCAACGCAAAAGGATCCCCCCATGTGCAAATCTCTGGCGCTGGCCCTGACACTGGTAAGTGCCTCTATCTGTGCCTCCCCTGTCCTCGCCGAAGACGCTCCGAAAGCAACCGAACGCGAAAAAGAGCAGACGGCACCAACGCCGGAGAAAGAGACGCCGGTTCCCGATGCGCCCCCTGCGGAGATGAGTCAAACCCAGCAGGAGAACGATTGCCTGCTGCGCAGTGCCCAGACGGCCAATGAGCAGGTTACCCTGAAAGAGCTGCGAGGCTGGTGCCAGAACGGTGAAGAGCTGCCCGGCGAACGGACCAACGAGGACGCCCTGCGCGCCCGCCTGGCGTTGGAGAACACCACCCGCGGCAATCCCTTTGTGATTACCCCTCACCGCCGTAATTACTTGCTGCCCTATAGCTACTGGTCCAACCGGCAATGGAATGATCCGGAGAAGGATGACCGGGATCTGCAACCCAACGAGGTGAAATTCCAGCTATCGCTCAAGGCCCCCTTGAAGGAAAACATCGTCGATGATGTCACTCTGTGGATGGCCTTCACTGGCACCTTCTTCTGGCAGGCTTACAACAGCGAGATCTCTGCACCATTTCGGGAAACGAACTACGAGCCGGAGATCTTCATTTCCAAGCCTGTCGACTGGCAGATTGGACCGCTGGACTCCGAGCTGCTGGTGGCCGGTTTCAACCACCAGTCCAATGGTCGGGATGTCCCCGTGTCCCGGAGCTGGAACCGGGTATTCATGAACTATATCTTCAAGACCGGTGACTATTACTGGTCCGTGAAACCCTGGTACCGGATTCCCGAAGAGAAGAAAGATGACCCACTAGACACGTCCGGCGACGACAACCCGGACATCGAAAAATTCATGGGCAATTTCGAACTGGAAGTGGCCTACCCCTTCCGCAACCACGTGCTTGAGCTGATGGTGCGCAACAACCTGCGCTCGGACAACAAAGGGGCCGGGCGGATCAACTACTCCTTCCCGTTAAGCAAGCGTTTCAAGGGACTGGTACAGGTATTCAGCGGTTATGGCGATTCGCTGATCAACTACGACGATTACGAAAACCGTTTCAGCTTCGGCATTTTGCTGACAGATTCGTTGTGATAAAGCAGTTACGAGTTGAAAGTTCAAAGTTGAACGCGGGTTTGAACCCGGAGGAAGCCGATTTGCATTTTTACCGCGTCTCCAAGCCTTTATAAAAAGAGCCGGAATCAGGAGCAAGTGATTGTGTTTGAATCACCACATTTGTCCGCGTTTCAACTTTGAACTTTCAACTTGCAACTCTCCTTTAATACCACAGCGTAAACAGCAGCCGGGTTACGGTGGCATCAAAGCTGTACAGGGGTTCCGTGCCCGGGGTCGTATCGACACGGATATCGCGGTAGTTGTCGTAATCGAAACTGAAGCGATCGACCCACAGATTCAGCCCTGCCCGGTCGATGGTTCCCCAATTCGGCTTGCTGAACTCGAAACCGATGCCCAGCCCCACAACGGTGGAACTGAACTCGCTAAGCTCCTTGTCCCGGGCCAGAAAATTCTGCGCGTTCTGGAAAGGAAACAGGTCCGCATAAAAATCCGCATCACCCTGCTGGTAGGCCCGATAACGTCCTTCCAGTGTCCAGTTGCTGCCCAGGGGTTGTATCAGCTTGACCTGCCAGCTACTGGCATCAATGCCCCAGGAGTCATCATAGATCCGGTATTCCCCATGCAGGCCCGCTCGCCAGGGTAGATAGTAGGACAGCCGCAAGGAGGTGGCTTCACTGGTGCGTGTTTCCGGATAACGTTCCGGCTCAAAACTGTAGCTGCCGCCGGAGGTCAGATAGCGCACCGAACGGTAGGGATTGTTCAGATAGCCTTCGTCGGTGATCAGCTCATGACCCAGGCTGGCCATCAGGTTCCGGGTCAGGATTTGTGACAGGTTGATACGAAAATGCTGTCGATCCGCCTCTTCCGCAAAGCTGTTGTCACCGGTGCGGAAGACTTCATCCCAGCCTTTGGAGTACCCCAGGCTCAGCGTCGTCAGGTCACCGAAAAAATCCTGACTCATGTCAAAGTGCACCGAGTTGGCCTCGAAATCATTTTCCTCGCTGTTGGCGTAGCTTAACGAGTAGATAGCCTTGCCATGCAGGTAGTCGACGCCCACGCTTTTTTCGGTACGTTCTTCCGAGTAGGGGCTGGCGCTGACCAGCACATCAATGGAGGCGGCGGAAACCTCATCCACATAATAGTTGGCATGCACTGCCACCTTGTCGGCAAAGGATTTTCTTACCAGCACGGAGGGGCCGTTGATTTTCATGCCGCCCCCTTCGTACTGATGGTAGAGCACATCCAGCCGGTCCTCAGGCAACACCGAGGCCTGCAGCAGGGTACTGGCCCCCAGCAGCAAGGCCATCGAAAGCGTACGCATCAGTTGCATCCGCAACCTCCACCCGCACTACCTTCCGCTCCACGCATGCTTTCCCGGGCCTGATGCACATGGCCCATGTAGCTTTCCGCGATCGGGTGTGCCGATACATTCATCACCGGGTCCGCCAGCCTGGCGCGGTCATAGGGCTTGAGCCAGGGTTTGACGGCGCAACCGCTGGCGGCAAACGCCAGGAGCAGAATCAGTCCGGCAATACGTATCGTTCCCACTTTTTTCATTCCAGCACCAGCGCCTTCACCTGCTCTTCGTATTTATCCATGTAGCCATCCTTGTAACCCCGGTGGTGATGACGAACCACGCCATTGCGATCAATCAGTACGGTCGTGGGCATGGCATCCACGCCATAGGTTTCACTGGTGCTGTTTTGCGGATCAAACAGTACCGGAAAGGTCACCGGAATCTTGTCCAGAAGACGATCTGCCTGGTCACGGTTTTCATCCAGATTGACACCCAGCACGGTAAATCCGTAATCCCGATATTCCTCATAGAGCGCGTCCAGAAGAGGCATTTCCGTCCGGCAGGGTCCGCACCAGGAAGCCCAGAAATTCAGCAAGATCACAGTGCCCCGCTGCTCACTGAGTTTCAGGTTGGTGCCATCAAGAGTCTTCAGCGTGAAGTCCGGCGCGGGCTCCCCCTCCGCAGAGTACGCATTGCTTGCCAACAGCAAAGCCAACGCGCCCAGTATCATTGTCAGTGTTTTTTTCATTATTGCTCCCCCTACCCTTTTCAGAAAAACAGGCTGACCCCGGCGGTCAGTTCAAGATTGTGAGTGGTCTTGTCTTCCCCCAGCACATCCAGATTGAAGATGTGATCTTTCATATCCACACGCACGGCGATCAGGTCATTGACCAGCAGCCGATACCCCACACCAACACCCAGAGTGAAATGCTCATCGCCGGCAAAATCCGTAATGCCCGCCCCGCCCAGCAAGTAGAGGGCATTGTTAAAGGTACGCCCCCCCGACAGGAAGGCTTCGCCTGGCAGCAGGTTGTAGCCTACTGACGCCTGGTAATAGGTAAACTCGCGCTCGTCATCATTGAGCAGTCGCACACCGGCATTGAGGGTTTCGAAACTGGTTTCGCCTGCCTCCGCCCGGCCCAATACCGCCTCGAAGAACACATCCTCGGACAAGTGGTAATCCAGCCTCACCCCGACTACCGGCTCGGCACCGAAATCCTCGATGGAAAGAATGCCCGCGTAGATACCCGCCTCAAAATTTTCCGTATCAATGTCCGCTTCCTTGATACGGCGGCGTTCGATTTCAGGATCCAGCACTGATCCCGGGTCTGCATCCTGGATGGAGGCTTGTTGATCGTTCGTCTCTTGCCCATACCCTGTGAGCGGTAACAGGCACAACGTTAAAACAGCAGGGAGAAACCGAGTTTCCATTCTTCCAGATTCCGGTTGTCGTTTTCTTCGGTGAACAGCACATAGCTCCGGTATTCACCCCGTAATACAAAGCCGCGGGCGAGATAGACTTTCAGGCCGCCACCGGCAAAGGCCAGTGTCTCGTCGCGGTTTTCCGGGCGCACCAGGGTGGCCCGGGGTTCAATACTGGCACGGCCGGTTCCCAGCATCACGTAGGGGGAGACTCGCCAGCGCGGGAAAAGCTGATGCTGAAGGTTCAACTCAAGCAGCTTGTTGTTGGAAAAATTACCGCTGGCCTGGGTAAACATGGCTTCTGCTGTGAAATTTTCGGTGAACCGGTAACCCATTCCGACGGCCAGTGAGGTCACCCCGTCCAGCTCCCCCGCCAGCACCGATGCCTGCCAGTGCCCCCCCGTGAAGTCCTCATAGCCCAGGTGTTGCAATTCCGGAGTCTCACCGGCGCCATCCAGGGTTTTCAGCAGGGCCTTGCGGGGCACCCAGCCAATGCGTCCGCGCGGTGTTTCCACCTTGATCCAGCCCGCGCGCTGAAACAACAGGGTCAACGGAGCATGGCGCTCCACCACATGGAATACCGGATAGCCGCGGCCCGGCCCGGTATGAACCTCCACATAGGGCTCGGCAACCTTGACTTGCAAGGCTGGCGCCGGTTCGGATGAGACCGCCTGGGCCGGGAACAGCACCAACATGGATAACAGGACAACTACAAGGCGCAACGGGTGCGTCTCCCCTTTCAATCAAACAGTCAATAAGCCCGGCGTCACAATCCTGGGCTTGTCTTCAGATGCCATCGGTCCAGTGGAAAAGATGTCATCGACCCCTGTCAGGCTAACTAAGCCGACAGATCGCCTTCTCAGTTTTCGGGGACCCTGAACGGATCGTTATACAGTTGCGCCCCCAGGTCGATCCATTCTGCCAGCAATCGCAGTTCTTCTGCCGTCAACCAGCCGTCGTGGACTCCCCCGCCGGTAAAGGTATCAAAGAATGCCGCCGAATTGCGCGCCTGCCCGGCACGAATCACCGAGGCTACCGGTACTGTTTCTGTCACCGGAACAGGATTACCCATGTTATCCAGAATCAGCTCGCCGTCTTCATCAGTTTGGTAAACGACATTGCCTTCCCCATCCGTGACGATCACCAGGCGATCCACCAACGCCCCGTCTTCCAGGATCTGCTCGTTGTCGTTGAACAGTAATTCCCGGTAACTGGTAGGTTGTAATGGCTGGTCCGCTGAAGCTTCACCGGTGAGCTCCAGCTGGGCAGGGGGTACCTGCAGCGCATTCATGGCATCGCGACGGTTGTGACAGGAAGAACAGGTCACGTCCTGCAGATTGCCATCCACATCCGCCTGGCGGGGCAAATCCCAAAGCGGCTGGATATGATCCTCGTAGTGAATCACCGTGCGGCATTCCGCTTGCCATTGCTGCTGACACTGCACGGTAGCCGGCGCCAGCGTCTCCAGGTCCGCATAGGCCAACAGCCAGTCTTCACTCGGTGCCGGGTCGCTCCAGGCATCGAAATCACGCATATCGATACTGGGAATTTCCCGTTCCGGGTAGAGCCGGGTCAGGGCCTGTGCCATGGTTTCGCCAGCATCGGCGAAGCCCACCACATCCGTGCGAGTGTTCGGGAACGGCTGACCGGTAGATGGCGCGCCGGTATTGATGGAGGGCGCCATGCCATCGGTACGGCCATGGGGCAGCGGCGAATTGTTGGCATGACACCCCTGGCACTGCAGGGTTTCTCCGGGCCGTACGTTGATCCAGGCACCATGCCGGCTATAGACCGACTTGCCGTCCGCATCCACCAGCTGCAAACCCAACGGCGCATCCGCCGGGACCTGCACCCGCACCGAGCCATCCGGCTCCACGGGAACATAGCCAACGATCTCACGCATGCCGAAATTCGCCGCCCGCCCGAATTGGGCACCGGCGATATCCCGCACATCCTCATCGGGAATCAGCACCCCCTTGGTAATACGCAGGAACCGAACCCGCCGTTGTGAAGACGTCACCAGGGAGGGATCCCGGTACTGTTCCAGGGAGGCAATCCCCGGCAAGCCAGGCGTGTTGAAGGTGACGAAACGGCTGTCCATGTCGTAGACACTGCGGATATCCAGCCGTGCCAGATTTTCCTCGGCAAGCGCCTCATCCCGGACACTATCCAGGGCCTGGGACGGCAAGCTGCGCGGCGTGGCCACCGCCAGCTCGGTTACCCAGAGATTATCCCGGGGGGAGACCACAGGGCGCTGGGTACCCTCAGCGGGATCCAGGATCCACAGACCGAAAGCCGGCGGCGCTTCCGGCAGCCCCTGACCCAGGTAATCCGCGGTGCAGGGGCGCAGCGTATCGCCCTCCAGCAAACGACAGGGAGACCAGGCCATCAGAAACCGGCCTGAACCATCATCCATGCTCACCAAATCCGCCAATCGGCCTTCCACGGCCACTGTGTCATCCAGGGTGGCAGCCGGACCGGGCAGGACCTGCTCCGGTTGACTGGCCACCCGCCCATGGAGCGGACCGTCTCGATTGACGAAGTTATCGATATCGATGGCCAGCGGCTGCATTTGCCCGGCTCCGGCTTCACGCAAACGGGCGGCGGTCAGCAGGCGCCCATCCCCCATCAGGGACAGGGGCAGGAATTCCCGGGTGCGATCATCGCCGGCGTCATGACTATCAGCGCCATAGAGCGGCGACAAACCACTGCCATCCGGATTCACCCGGTACAGATCAAAGCGATTTTCGTTGTCCTTGTTGTCCCAGCGCAGAAACAGGATTCGGCCATCACGCCCTACCAGTGGCGCCACATCATGGCTCATGTTGAAGGTGATCTGCTCGATCTCCACGCCATCGGCACTCATTAGGTGCAAGGCAAAGGCGGCGTTATCGCGACCCTCCTCCAACGGGGTGAACTGGGGTTTTCCCTCGTCCAGCAAGCGGGCCCGGGCCTGGCGCTGACGGGTAGATGCAAACACGATACGGCCATCCGGCAAATAGGCCGGATAGCGATCCTGCCCTTCTTCGGCACGCAGGTCGCTGCTGATCAGCCGCCGGGCCGCGCCTGATTGAAAGTCGTACTCCCAGAGATTCCAGGTCGGTTGTTCGTCCTCATCCGCGTCCTCAATCTCCGGCGCCCGGGCAGAAAACAGCAGGCGGCTTCCGTCGTAGCTGACAGTGAGGTCACGAATATCATGGCCATCGCCCAGAATCGCCGTGGTGATATCGCGAGCCACAGCACGGGAGGAAGCGCTATCGCGCACCATCAGCCTGGCACCGGCCTGGAATGAAACCGGCTCCTCCAGAGACTCCATCACGATGCCACCGTCTTCATCCCTGGGCAGATCTCGCTGCACATACGCCACCGGGATATCGGTTACCGTGGGGTCTTTTTGCTGATCCCCCCCGTCCATGCCACCACAGCCACTCATCCCCATGAGCAAGCCCAGCAGGACAGGTACCCTCATTATTTCCACCGTTCGTCCGTTTTTTTCTGGTTTGTGTCAGTATCGCGAATCCGATCTTGATTTTCTGGGCCCCAATTCACAGAGCCTGATGCAGAATGTCATGGACAATAACTGCGGGAAACGGGAAATCTGTTAAACGGTCGCTTTGGGCTGCCAACCAATGGCAACCAACCGACACCGTAACAAAGAAAAAGGATACAGCCATGAAAGGCTATCGGGGGATCTTTCTGGTGGCGCTGGCTTTGAGCCTGCCTGTAACAGGCATGGCCAACAGTCGCGACCAGGCGCAACGCATACACAACCGTCTTGCCGGCGTGCCGGCGGATGCCGCCACATTGAACACCATGGTGAACCTGATCGAGGGCAATGCCTCCAGCGGCCCCCGTGATGCCGCCGAATTGGCCATGGAACACCCGGCGTTCTATAACGTCACACTCAAGCAATTCGCCACACCCTGGACCAATGAAGCCCAGGATGTGTTCGCTCCCCTGAATGATTACACCGCCACGGTGATTGGCGCGATTCGCGACGATCTGGACTTTCGCCGCATTCTCTACGATGACCTGCTTTATGTGGGCAACGTCAGTCCGGCAGCCTCTGCGGACAGCAATGCCCATTACCGCAACCTGGAGAGCCAGCACGCCAACCTGGCCCAGGTGCTTTCTGCCAGCAGCCAGGCCAGCCAGTACGGCACCCCCTCCCAGGCTGTGGCCGGTGTGTTGACCACCCGTGCCGCCGCCAATGCCTTTTTCTATGCCGGCACCAATCGGGCCATGCTGCGCTTTACCCTGATGAACCATCTCTGCCGAGACCTGGAACAGGTCCAGGACACCACCCGCCCCTCCGACCGCATCCGCCAGGATGTGAGCCGCAGCCCGGGCGGCGACAGCCGAATTTTCCGTAACAACTGCATCAGCTGTCACAGTGGCATGGACCCACTGGCCCAGGGATTTGCCTACTACGACTGGGAAGGCCCCCAGGAAGGGGATGGTGGCCGCATGGTCTACAACACCAGTGCCGACCCGGACACCGGCACCCGGGTGCAAGGCAAATATCTGATCAACAGCAACAACTTTCCCTGGGGCTACATCACCCCCGACGACAGCTGGGACAATTACTGGCGTGAAGGCCCCAATGCCAACCTGGGCTGGGACCCGAACCTGAACGGCAGTGGCAGTGGCGCCGCCAGCCTGGGGCGGGAGCTGGCCCACAGCGAGGTATTTGCTACCTGCCAGGCAGAAAAAGTGTTTGAGGCCGTCTGCCTGCGCAAGCCCGCAGACGGGAACGACACCGCCCAACTGGCCAGCATGACCAGTCAGTTCAAGAATGATAACTACCGCATGAAGACGCTGTTTGCCGATGCGGCCACCTACTGCATGGGGGACTGAGGCGATGCGATATCTTCCACTTGTCAGCGTACTTTGTGCCGCACTGATCAGCGGCTGCGGCGGCAGCGGCAGCGGCTCCGACACCACCCCGAATCGCAACAATGGTGGCGGCAACAACAACGTCAATTATGATGGCCCGGCGCCGCGCAACGCCGACGTCTCCGCGTTCAAGATCTACATCTGGAATAACCTGGTCAGTGAACAGCGTTGCGGCGCCTGTCACCGTGACCAGCAACCGGCTTTCCTGCAGACCGGCGATATCAACCAGGCCTATTCAGCGGCAAACCCGTTGATCAACCTCAACCAGCCTGCGTCCTCGCAGATGGTTCAGAAAGTGGCCGGCGGGCATAACTGCTGGGAATCCGACCCGCAGTTCTGTGCCGACCAGATCAGCACCTGGATCAGCGCCTGGGCAGGCGAAAGCCTGGGACTGGGCGGCGGCACCACGGAATTGGAAGAACCGCCAATCAAGGACCCGGGAAACAGCAAGAACTTCCCCCAGGATCCCAGTCTCTTCCAGACCCATGTCTACCCGCTTCTGGATGACCATTGCAGCGACTGCCACCAGAGTGACGCCAACACTCCGCAGGGCCCCTACCTGGCCGCGGATGACGTGAACGAGGCCTACATTGCCGCGCGCAGCAAAATAGACCTGAACAGCCCGGAGTTAAGCCGACTGGTCGAGCGCCTGGGCGAAGACAGCCACAACTGCTGGAGCGACGACTGCGACAGTGATGCCCAGGCCATGGAAAATGCCATTCGTGCCATGGCGGATGCCATCATCCCCACCGCGCCGGACAGCGACCTGGTGCTGAGCAAGTCACTGAATGTGGACGACGGCACCCTGGCTGCCGGTGGCGGCCGCTACGAAAGCAACATCATCGCCCGCTATGAATTCAAGACCGGCGAAGGCCTGACCGCCTTTGACAGCTCCGGCGTGGACCCGGCCATTCACCTCCAGTTCAGCGGCGACGTGACCTGGGAAGGCGGCTGGGGCATCCGCCTCAACAACGGCAAGGCCCAGGGCAGCACGGCCACCAGCAAGAAACTCAGCGACATGATCCGTGCCACCGGCGAGCTGACACTGGAAGCCTGGCTGGTACCCGCCAGCACCGGCCAGGATGATGCGCACATCATCAGCTACTCCGCCGGCCCGGACGCCCGCAACCTGACTCTGGCGCAAAGCGGCAGCAACTACCAGGTACTTCAGCGAATCGGCGAAGCCACCGACGGCAACGGCGAACCGGCACTGGACACCGCCGATGACCCGCTGCAGGCCAGCCTGCAGCATGTGGCAGTGACCTTTGATCCGGTAAACGGCCGGCAGATCTACATCAATGGCGTGCGTAATGGCGCCACTGACCCGGTCACTCCTGCCCTGCTCAACACCTGGGATGACACCTTTGCCCTGGTGCTGGGTAATGAAGCCTCCAGTGACCGGCCCTGGGAAGGCGTGATCCGCTTTGCTGCCATCCACAACCGCGCCCTCACCGAAGCACAGATTCGCACCAACTTTGACGCCGGCGTGGGCGAGCGTTACTTCCTGCCGTTCTATATTGGCCACCTGATCGATCAACCCGGTGCCTATGTGGTGTTTGAAGTGTCCCGCTTTGATAACTTCAGCTATCTGTTCGCCGCCCCCTACTTCATCAACCTGGAACAGGACATTGTCAGTGATGAAGTTCCCCTGGCCGGCCTGCGGCTGGGCATCAACGGCCAGGTGCCGGACGTGGCGCAAGCCTTCGCCACCCTGGATACGCAGATCGGTGGTGACGGCTACAGCGAACAGGGGGAAACCCTGTCACGCCTGGGCACCCTGCTACCGGTGGAACAGGGTCAGGACAATGACGAATTCTTCCTGACTTTCGAACGCCTGGGCAGCCATACTCATGTTCACACCGAGCCACAGCCCCTGCCGCTGACACCCAATGAATACGGCGAGCAACCTCTTGCCGGGCTCCGCAATTTTGCGGAAATCAACGCCACCATGAGCACCCTTACCCGGGTCCCGGAAGGCTACGGCGATGTGCCCGACACCTACCAGCGCCTGCGCACCCAACTGCCCAGCGAGGAAAACATCGAGGCGTTCCTCACTGCTCACCAGGTGGGCGTCGCCCAGTTAGCCATCGAATACTGCAACGCGCTGGTGGAGGCCGAACGCACCAATGATGCCGCCATTCCCCCCCTGTTCGTGGGGCTCAACTACAACGCCGGCGCCAACACCATCACCCCTCAGCAATGGCGTGACTGGGTGATTTCACCGCTATTCGAACGCATGGTCGGCAATGGTCAGGCCGACCAGCCGGCCCGCGCCGATGTGGAAGGAGAACTGGAACAGCTGCTGTTTGATACCAACCTGACCCAGTGCAGCAGCGACTGCGTGGAACGCACCGCCACTGCCGCCAAGGCGGCCTGTGCGGCCATGCTGGGCAGCGCCACCATGCTGATGCAATAGAGCCTGTTTGGGGACAGAATCATGAAACGTAACTTTTTCAGAAAACGTCGACAGCCCCTGCACCCGGATGCACCGCTGTTGAACCTGGGACATGGCAAGCCGGTCAGCCGCCGGGACATGCTGGGGCGCGGCCTGATCACCGGGGCCGCCTTCGGCAGCGTGGGCCTGTTCGGGCTGTTCAGTGATCCCCGCGAGGCCATGGCCGCCCTGTCCGGCGACCTGGAAGGGATGAAAACCGATTGCGGTATCGCTGCCGCCGGCGCCGGCAAGATTCCCTTTATCTGTTTCGATCTGGCTGGCGGCGCCAACATCGCCGGCTCCAACGTGCTGGTGGGGGGCCAGGGCGGACAACAGGATTTTCTCAGCAGTGCTGGCTACTCCAAGCTGGGCCTGCCCGGCAACATGGCACCCAACAATGATCCGACCACCATCAACACGGATCTTGGGCTGGCTTTTCACAGCGATTCGCCTTTCCTGCTGGGCATCCTGGACAAGGCACAGAATGCCGTCGGCAACGTGAATGGTTGCGTGATTCCGGCGCGCTCGGAAAACGATACCGCCAACAATCCTCACAACCCCATGTACGGTATCTTCAACGCGGGCGCCGACGGCGAACTGCTGTCGTTGATTGGTTCGCGCAGCTCGGTCTCCGGCGGCAACTCCATGGCGCCGGACCGCTCCATCATTGCCTCGGCCCGCCCCACCAAAATCGATCGCCGCTCGGATGTGACCGGCCTGGTAGACACCGGCAAACTGGTCGGCCTGCTTGATCAGGCGGATGCGGTGTCGGTGATGGAATCCATCGCCCGCATCAGCCACAAGCGCATCGACCGTATCGACAGCGGCCTGACCGATGCCAACCGCCGCGACAACCTGCGCAACCTGCTGCGCTGTGGTTATGTGGAAGCGGCCGATATCACCGACCGCTACGGTGATCCTTCCACCCTGGATATCCGTGAGGACATGGACATCCTCAGCATCTTCTCGGACGCCGAACTCAACGATCGGGAATTTGAAAAAACCGCTTCGGTAATGAAACTGGTCGTCAACGGTTACGCCGGTGCCGGCTGTATCAGCATGGGCGGCTTTGACTATCACACCGGCGAACGGGGCACAGGCGAAATCCGTGACCGCCGTGCCGGACGCTGCATGGGCGCCTGTCTGGAATACGCCCGCCGCAAAGGGGTGCCACTGATGATTTATGTGTTCAGTGATGGCTCCGTGGCCAGCAACGGGCGCATTGATGATTCCGCGGAGGGCCGTGGCAAGGGCGAATGGACCGGCGATAATTCTTCCACCGCGGCATCCTTCTTCCTAGTCTACAACCCCAACGGACGTCCCACCCTGAATACCGTAGGCGGCACCGCCGAACAGCATCAGCAGCTGGGCTGGATGCGCCCGGATGCCTCGGTGGAGACCGCCGGCACCCCGGCCGCCAACAACGTGAACTTGCTGGCAGAGACCGTGTGGCTTAACTACATGGCGCTTCATGGTGAGCAGGGCTTGTTCTCGGAGAAGTTCCCCAATCACAGTCTGGGCAACAGCGCTTCCATGGACCGGCTCACCGCCTTCGAGCCCATCGTCAGTGGTACCATTACCTGACCGTCACCGTTGGCGCTTTGCTGGCAAAGCGCCAACATCCACACACTGGTCCCGGATACGCTGATGCTTCGCCCCCACCCGCTGCGCGCACTGTTTGCCTGCCTTGTGCTGCTATTGTCACTCCCCGTGTACGCCAACTGGCAACAGCACCACTGGGATGTGATGGGCACCCGCGCAAGCGTCTCCCTGTGGTCCGAAGACGATGCCACCGACCTGTTCCAGCAACTGGAAACGGAGATGGAACGGCTCAACCAGTTGCTCTCTCCCTGGGTGGACGATAGCGAGCTTGCCCGGCTCAACCGGCTGGGGCACAAGGCACCGCAAACCATCAGCCCGGAGTTTTACCAGCTACTGGAACGGTCTCTCTATTTCTATCAGCTCACCGACGGCGCCTTCGATATCACCTTTGCCAGTGCCGGTCATCTCTATGACTATCGGCAAGGCAAGGCACCGGATGAGACAGCGCTGGCCGATGCCACACGTCACATCGGCGCCGAGCGTATTGCCTTGCTACCGGATCATCGCGTGCATTTTCGTTCTCCCGGCACCCGCATCGACCTGGGCGGCATCGCCAAGGGGTATGCGATTGATCGGGGCATCGCGCTTTTGAAAGAAGCAGGCATTGCCCATGCCTGGTTGTCACTGGGCGGCGACAGCTATGTGCTTGGCGACCACCGGGGGCGACCCTGGGAAGTCGGCATCCAGCATCCCCGTAATCGGGAAAAGGTGGCCATGCGACTGCCCATCGCCGACCTGGCCATGTCCACCTCCGGCGACTACCAGCGCTACTTTATCCGTGATGGCCGCCGCATCCACCATATCCTGTCGCCGCAAACCGGCAAGAGCGTTGATGGCCTGGCCAGCGTTACCGTACTGGCCGGCAACAGCCTGGACGCAGATGCTCTCTCGACCAGTGTCTTTGTGCTGGGAGTGGAAAAAGGTCTGGCGCTGATCAATCAGCTGGCGAACACCTCCGCCATCATCATCGATCGCCGCGGTAACGTGGTTTATTCCAATGATCTCACCGCACCGGAATAGGCGGCACTCCCCCTCCCCGCTATTCCCGTTTCGCTCCTAGGGGCGGACTACCAGCCAGGTGCCGGCGCCAATCATGGTGCAGCCGGCGACCATGTTCAGGGGCTTTCGCCATTGGGGATGACGGTGACGGGCAATCCGCTCGGCCAGCAACGCATAGATGGCCTTAACTCCACCCACACTGAAAACCGTAATCAGCAATACCGTAACAAGATACCCGACAGCCGGGGTGTGCATATCCACAAACAGGGGAAACAGGCTCGCGTAGAACACCATCGCCTTGATATCGCCCAGGGTGACCGCCAGCCCGGCCAGAAAGCTGGCCACCTTGCTACTCCCCCTGATGGACGCGCCGCTGACGGTTGTGTCACGACTGCGGATAAGCGTGATGCCGAACCACACCAGCCAGAGCCCGGCGAGAATTCGGACCAGCGAAAAAAAACCACCCAGCTGCCGCGCCAATTCGGTCATGCCCCACAGGGCAAGGCCGGCAAACAGCAGATCTGCCACCACAATACCGGCAGCGACCCAGAGGCCGTGCCCCACGCCCAGTCGGGCAGAACGCACCACCACCAGCGCCACACTGGTACTGGGCAGCGCCGCCAGCAGCATCATTACCGGTATCAGTAACAGTACCCCGTATCCATCCATGGCCATGCCCTGCCATCAATCTGTTGTCCATCAGCAAGGCAGCCATAAAGCCGCTACCCCGGTTGTCCTCGGCACCCTGAGCGCCAGGCGACAAGAGTGTCAGCGCCTACTCTACCGGCGCCTCGACACCACTGGCAGCCGCCGCCGGCTCCCGGCGATTGCGCAACGCCTTGTTATACAGATCCGCCAGCCCCTCATGGGCCGCCGCACTGAACCGTTTCAGTCTTTTGCGGGTTACCGTGACCTGTTCAAACGCCGAGGCTTGCAGCGAGTACTGCTGACGGCGCATGAGTCGCTCACCACGCTGTTGCAAGCTGGCCAGCTCCCGCTCCAGGGCGGGCAGTTCCTGGCGGAAGTATTCCAGCCGCTGTACCCGGTTGCTGGCCACCATGACCCGGCTGCGTAACACCCGGGTCTGATCCAGCAGGGTGCTGATCTCACTGAGCTCCTGCTTTCGTTGCCATTGCCGCGGTACGATATCCTCCTGCATTTCCCAAAGCAGAATGCCTTTGTAGAAATCCAGCTTGGCGGTCATATCCGGCCGTTTGCGCTTGCCCCAGCCACGGGTCTTGCGCTCCGCTTCCTGCTGGGCCTCCCAAAGGCGTTGCTCCTTGTCGGTGGCAAACGGCAGGGGGTCCTGCTCGGATACCGCCGTGTCATAGTCTCGCTGCAATCGGGTCAGGCGCTCCTGAAAATCCTGCTGGGACAACTCCCGAAGCAGGGCCTTCGCCTGGGGTCTGACCTGCTGATGCTTTCGCTCATGGGCGGCGAGCATGGTCTGCATGGCAGGCAGGGTATTCTGCCATTGGGTGAGCAGATTCCGCTGACGCATCAGCTCGTGATAATTGTGCCAACCATGCTGGAATTCCGTGGTGGCAAACCATTCATAAAACGTGGGGAAGCTCTTTACCCGTTTCGGCAGAAACGGCGGCACCGGGTCCATGGCGGTGGACCAGCGGGGCTCACCCACCATTTCCTCAAACCAGGCGCCGCTGGCAATGCGTGCCTCCACCTCCAGCAGGTATTGCTCCAGCCCGTCAAAACGTTCCAATGCGGTCTGGAAAGCCTGACGCGCGGAGCGCTGATCGCCCATCTGCTCGTAAAGGTAAGGGATGGCCAGCTGCGCTTCCTGCACCGTGGAGCGCTGAATTGATTGCCGGTCCAGTTTCTGCAGCACCGGCAGGGCCCGGGCCGGCTGGTTCTCGATCAGCAGGGCACGGGCATAAAGCAACAGGGATACATCGGCAAAGGGCCCTTCCAGGCGCGCGTCACGAAGCAGTTGCAGGGCACGGTCTTCCTGGTCGCTGCGCAGCATGTAAATGGCCAGGGCCAGCATGGCCTTGTCCTTGATGGCATTCACTTCCGGTGCGCCGGGCGGCAGATTGGCCAGCTCCCACAACCATTCCTGGCCCAGCCCCGGGTGCTTGCCATTGATCCAGCTGATCGCCAGGTTGTATCGCAGATAGGCATTGAGCGGGTGATTTTCAGCAAAGGCATCCAGGGATTCCGCCGCCTTCTCATAGCGACCCAGGCGCATCAAGACCCGTGCCCGCAGACTGAGGTAGACCTCTTGCAAGCCTTCAGGAGGGGTACCCACCTGCTGTTCCAGGGTCTCCAGGGCTCGCTGGTATTTTTGCTGGCGGTAGAAAAGACCGGCCAGATGAATCCAGGCTCGCTGGGCCACCTCGCCACTGACCTGCTGATCCAGCAGGGCACTGAAGACACGCTCAGCATCCTCCGGCATACCGTAGGCGCTGTACATGGCTCCCAGCAGCACCTCCAGGTCGGCCCGGTGCACATCCACCTCACCTCGCTCCAGGGCCATTTGCGCCCGGGTCAAGGCGGCAAAATAGTCGCCTTGCAGGTAGAGATAGGCCACTTCCCCATAGGCCAGTTCCTGTACCTGATGCGGCTTATCCAGCCGTCCCCAGGCCAGTGAGCTGACCAGCATCAACACCATGGCAGACCACTTCAGCATGCTCGCCTCAGCGCCAGTCACGGAACAGGAGACGGGGCTGCTGTTTGGCCTTATCGTCCTCGATATGCAGCTGCACGAAATGGCGACCATGGCGCTTGTCGAATCGACCGGTCACACCCCGGCGGATCTCGCGGCCCTCTGGCCCCATACCGGTCACGAAAGCAACGATCTCATGCTCGCCGTTCTTTACGTTGGCCAGTGCCAGCCGCTGCACCGCCCCGTTTTTCAGGGCACGCAATTCCCGCTCGGTATAAAGGTGGCTGGCCAGCACTTCACCATCCAGCTCCAGGGTCACACTGTCCGGCTGGAAGTAATGGCCCACATCCAGCGACACATAAATGCCCACCTGGGTATCCGCCGGGAACAGCAACTCCTCTTCCAGAAGCAACAGGCGTTTATTGACTTCCAGCACGTCGCGTTTGAAATCCGCCAGTTCCTTGTCCAGCTCGGCGGCATGAAGCTGGCTGGCAAACAACATCAACAGCAACACTACTACACGGCGCATTGCGCTCCCCCAATCCTGATGGTTTTTTGTGAATCTACCATAGCCATGTCCCTTTGACTGTTGTGATTGTCACAACTGATCCCCTCTTCACGTCAGCTTGTCCGACTAACGGCGATTCTTCCGCCATGACCAGCGAATCCCTTCCCTACCCGGTACTGATTACCGGCGCCAGTTCCGGTATCGGTCTGGCGCTCACTCACCTGCATCTGTCGCGGGGAGATCACGTCATTGCCAGCAGCCGACACCCTGACCACTCTCCACTGGCAACATTGAACGACCACAATGACCGCCTGAGGTTGATCCCGTCAGATCTGGCAACCGCCCAGGGGCCGGCCTCACTGGCTGCGGCCACCGCCGGATACACCGACCATCTGTCCCGTGTCATCCACTGCGCCGGTGTCTTGCACGACTCCGGTCACAATCGTTCCCCGGAAAAGCGCCTGGAAGATCTTTGCGCAGAAAACCTGGAATACAGCTTCCGTCTGAACGCCTGGGCCCCCATATTGCTGGCCCAGGGGCTGCTGCCACTGCTTCGTCAGCAACCGGCAGTCTTTGCCGCCATTTCCGCCCGGGTGGGCAGCATCACCGATAATCATCTGGGCGGATGGTACAGCTATCGCAGCAGCAAAGCGGCACTGAACCAGCTATTGCGCACCTTCGCGGTGGAAGCCCGCCGTCGGGCCCCTAAACTGACGGTGCTTGCCCTGCACCCCGGAACAACGGATACCCCCCTGTCGGCGCCTTTTCAATCCCGGGTACCGGAAGGAAAGCTGTTCTCGCCACCATGGGTAGCCGAACAACTGACCCAGCAGCTGGACAGGGCGACCCCGGAACAGAGTGGCCGCTTTATCAATTGGCAGGGGGACACGCTCCCCTGGTAACAGATACAAAATTGTCACACTTATCGCTTGCCACACCCCGCCGATCCGCGCCACTATCAAAAGGTCGATACACCTCGTGTATTGGCATCCATGCCGGCGGCCCGATCAGGATGCCGCGCCATGCGCGCCCCGCCAGGGGCGCGGTGGCGTGGCGGGAGACCGGGCCGTTCGGCATGCACCTATCCTGTCTCTCCGCGACAACTCATCCGCCTGCTTCATTGATGCAACTTTCCCGCTATGCTTGCCTCTAACCGGGCCCATGCAAAGGAGTTAGGGAATGAGAAAGATTGCTGCCATCTGGCTGATCATGGCTGCCATGATCACAAGCGGCTGCCAGACACTGGGATCACTGGAAGCCCCGGAAGTCAGCGTTACGGGCATTGCGCTCAATAGCATCAGCCTGTTCGAGCAGGAATGGGGATTGACCCTGCGGGCCCGCAACCCCAATGATCGGGAGCTGACCCTCAAGAGTCTCGACTACGAGATCTTCATCAACGGGGAAAAGTTTGCCCGCGGCCTCACCGGTGAGAGCGTGACCCTGCCCGCCATGGGCGATGCCAAGGTCAACACCACCATTACCACCAGCCTGCTGAGTAGCCTGAAGCAGTTACAGAACATCCAGCAGCAACAGGACAAGCCCCTGCAGTATCGGCTGGTGGGCAAGGCCCGCGTTGCCGGCGTACCGCTGCCGCTGTCTTTCGACAAGGAAGGCGAAATGACGCTGCCAGCGATGCCTTGAAGTGCCTGAGCGCATAGCAGCCTGATTTCGTTAACAACCCTTGCTGTAGGAGCGTCGCTCGCGGCGCGATGAAGGAGGCCAGAATCGCGCCGCCAGCGACGCTCCTACAGCCTATTCAAGAAACCTCTGTGATAACACGTCACTTCCTCTGCCGCTCGCGCCGAAACCGGGCCGGGGTCTGGCCGGTCCAGCGGCGGAAAGCGTGATTGAAGTTGGACAGCTCGGAAAATCCCAGCCGATCGCTGATCTCTTCCATGCCCAGCCCCCCCAGGAGTAACCACTGTTCCGCCAGCATCCGTCGCACTTCATCCAACAGCTCCCGGTAACCGGTGCCCTCAGTGCGCAGCTGCCGACGCAGTGTGCGACTGGTCACACCCAGCTCTGAGGCCATGGCCTCCATATCAGGAAAGCTGCCCGGTTGGCTGAGCAGGCGCCGACGAACCTGCAACGCCACCCCACCCTGTCGATAGCGCTGCACCAGTAGTTGCTGACACTGCTCTTCGCAGAGTCGGGCGGTGACCGGGTTAGCTTGCGGCAAAGGCATATCCAGCAGACCTGCCACAAACCGGGCCTGGTTGTGCGACTGATCGAAACGGGGCGGCAACCCGAAGATAGCGGTAAACGGCCCCGGGTCCTGCTCGGGCAGGCGCAGCACCAGGGAGGACAGCGGAATACGGCTGGCGAACAATTCTTCCTGGACCATCATCACCGCGCTGGCATCCCGAGCCAGCAGGTAGGGGCGAATGGTTTCCGGCAGCCCGCTGTCGTCCAGCATCAACACCGCCTCCCCCCGCTCCTCCTCAAGACGGATATCCAGAAAGGCAAAAGTCAGATCCAGATAGCGCACCCCCAGCTCCACCGCCTGCCGGAAGGTAGGGCTGCTGAGCAGGGCAAAGCCCCACACCCCGTAACTGCTCAGGTGGTAACGCTGCCCCATGGCCAGGCCATGTCTGACCGGATCGTCCAGCTGCGCACAGAGGTTCTCCACCACCCGGCGCTCCTGGGCCCGCTCGATGGTCGCTTCCGGCCGGTGCAGCATGGCCGGGTCAATATCGCTGCCGGCCAGACAGGCCCCCGCGTCCAGCCCCTGTTCGGCGGCGTAGGCCATTTGCAAACGCACACTGGTGATAGCTCGACGTACATCCATGAAATGTCCGTTTCCCACAATTTTCTGTCCCAGAATGCCATAAACAAGACGTATCCGCCCCGTTAGAGTAACCATCAATAAAAGATTACTGGGATGTTTACCATGCAAGTAACCCACAACGTGGTGATTATCGGTGCCGGCTTCGGCGGACTCGGTATGGCCATTCGCCTGAAAGCCCAGGGCGAAGAGAATATTTTGATGATTGAGAAGGGCCACGATGTGGGTGGCTGCTGGCGTGACAATACCTACCCGGGCGCCGCCTGCGATGTACCTTCGCACCTGTATTCCTTTTCCTTCGAGCGCCATTACCCCTGGAGCCGCCGCTTCGCGCCGCAGCAGGAAATCTTTTCCTACCAGCAATACTGCGCGCGCAAGTACGACTTGTATCGGCACATCCGCTTCAACACCGAAGTGGCCGAAGCACGCTACCAGGATGACAACGGCACCTGGGAACTGACGCTCACCAACGGCGACACCCTGACCACCCGGGTGCTGATCACCGCCACCGGCCAGCTCAACCAGCCCGCTTACCCGCCACTATCCGGTATCGAGGATTTTGCTGGGGCGCACTTCCACAGCGCCCGCTGGGACCACAACGTGGACCTGACCGGCAAGACCGTGGCCGTGGTGGGTACCGGTGCCAGCGCCATCCAGTTCGTGCCGGAAGTGGCCAAGGTGGCCGGCAAGGTAAAGCTGTTCCAGCGCTCCGCTGCCCATGTGATTGCCAAACCGGATCGCGCCTACAGCAAACTGGAACACCAGGTGCTGAGCAAGGCCCCCATTACCCAGACCCTGGACCGGCTGCGCATCTATGCCACCAATGAATCCCGCGCTCTGGGCTTCACCACCTTCCAGAAAGCCATGAAGGTGTATGAGTGGCTATTCCGCCGCCACCTGAAGCAACAGATCAAGGATCCCGCCCTGCGCGAGAAGCTGACCCCGGATTACCCCATGGGCTGCAAGCGCATCCTCATGTCCAACGATTATTACCCGGCCCTGGCCCAGGAGCATGTGGAAGTGATCAACCACGGAATCAGCTCGGTGGACCAGAGCGGCCTGACCGACAGCACCGGCACCCACCACGACGCCGATGTGATCATCTACGGTACCGGCTTCAAGGCCACCGACTTCCTCACCCCCATGACCATTACCGGCCGTGACGGGGCCGACCTGAATGCAGTATGGAAAGACGGCGCCGAGGCCTACCTGGGGATCACCGTGCGCGGCTTTCCCAACCTGTTCATGCTCTATGGCCCCAACACCAACCTGGGCCACAACTCCATCATCTACATGCTGGAAAGCCAGATTCATTACATCCTGCAATGTGTGGCGCAGATGGACGAACAGGACATCAAGGCACTGGAAGTGCGTGACCGGGTACAGGACGAATTCAACAAGACGGTGCAGGACAAGATCAGCAATACCGTCTGGGACAAGGGCTGCCACAGCTGGTACAAGACCGAAAGCGGCAAGAACACCAACAACTGGCCCGGCTTTACCTTCGACTACCGCCGCCAGACACGGACCCTGGACCTGAGTGACTATGACCTCCTTCGTTGATCGAATCAGCCGGGCCCAGTCCGGCACCCAGCAATTGCTGGCCGGCGCCCTGCGCCAGTCCCTGGCCATGCTGTTCAAACCAGTGGCCAACCCGCGCTTCAGCGTCAAGACTCAGCGCCGCTGGATGGACATCATGGCCAAGACCACCCTGGTCGCCCGAGATGTGCCCAGCCATGACGCGCCGCTGGGCGACGTGCCTTGTCGCCACTATGCGCCATTGAATGCCCAGGGGACCGTGCTCTACCTGCACGGCGGTGGCTATGTGGCCGGCAGCCCGGAAAGTCACCGGTCCGTTACCTCACACCTGGCGAAATTCGCCAATGCCCGAGTGGTGGTTCCGGACTACCGGCTGGCACCGGAGCATGCCTGCCCCGCCGCCATCGAGGATGCCGTGGCCGTGTACGATGCCCTGCTGGCAGAAGGGGTGGACCCTGCCACTCTGGTGATTGCCGGTGATTCCGCCGGCGGCGGCCTCGCTCTGGCAACCCTGCAAGCACTGAAGGCGAAAAAAACCGCCTTGCCCTGCAGCACCATCCTGATTTCACCCTGGGTGGACCTGAGCCTCAACGACCTGTTCGACACCGACCGGGACATCATGCTCAGCCCAGCCTGGCTGGCCAGCGCCGCTGACGCCTACGGCGGCGAAGATCCCACTCGGCCGGCCTGCTCCCCCCTCAATGGCGACCTGACCGGGCTGCCCCCGGTACTGATCCAGGCCGGCAGCGACGAGATCCTTCTCAACGACAGCCATCGCCTGTGCGCCGCCCTGAACGACGCCGGCACCCCGGCTCGTCTTCAGGTCCACCCACAACGCTGGCATGATTTCCAGCTCCACGCTGGCGTCCTGGCCGATGCGGATCAGGCGCTGATGACCTGCGCCCGCTTTATCCATAAACACTGGAAGGATGTCAGCGCATGAAACGTATCCTGATCACCGGTGCCGCCAGCGGCATCGGCCTGGCCACCGCCAGACATTTCCATGACAGCGGTTGGCGGGTGGGCCTCACGGATGTGAACGACACTGCGCTGGCCGAGCTGGCGGCCACATTGAACGACAGCTGGTACCGGCGACTGGATGTGACCGACAGCATTGCCTGTCAACACGCCTGCAGGGACTTTGCCGAAGACGGCTGCATCGATGTGCTGTTCAACTGTGCCGGCATCCTGCGCATGGGACCCTTCGAGTCCATCAGCGCAGAGCAGCACAAGCAGATCATCGATATCAACGTGACCGGGCTGATCAACATGAGCCTGGCCGCCCACCCTTTCCTTCAGGAAAGCCGGGCGGCGGCGATCATCAATATGAGTTCCGCCTCAGCCCTTTATGGTGTGCCACATTTCGCCTCTTACTCCGCCAGCAAGTTCGCCGTGCGCTCACTCACCGAAGCGCTGAACATCGAATGGGGTCGACAGGGTATTCGTGTGGTGGACATCATGCCCCCGTTCGTGAAAACCCCCATGGTGGAGCAAGCCAGCTTCCGTCCGCCGATACTGGACCGCATGGGCGTCAATCTGAGTGCCGACGACGTGGTGGCAAAGGTCTGGCAGGCCGCCAACGAAAAAGTCCCGGTGCACAACCCGGTGGGGCTCAGCTTCAAGCTGCTGAAGCTGTTGGACAAGGCGTTGCCCAGCGGCTCGACACGTCTGTTGCTGCAGTTCCTGAGCCGGGATTGACGCAGCTTCTCCGTAGGAGCGTCGCTGGCGGCGCGATAAAGGAAGTCAGAATCGCGCCGCCAGCGACGCTCCTACAGCCGGGGGGGGGGTCAAGCTAGGGCTCGTCCTGAGGTGCCAGGAAGGTAATCGTCACCTTTCTGCGCCCCCACTGCCTGGCCGCCTGTATGTCCTCACCCATGTAAATATCGATCTTCTTTTTCCAGCGCCAGTGCATCTTGTCCTTCACCTGCCAGGTCCCGGGCAAGCCCTCAATCTGCACCTCGGCATTGTAGTCCAGCCCCAGGGGGATCAGATCCCGTGACACCGCAATGGCCTTCATGCCCGGCGTGAGGCGATCGCCCCAGGCGGCCAGGGCATGGTCCGCACCGGCGCCCTGACCGTGAAGGGAATTGTACGCCGTGGCAGTCACTGTCATGGTCACCGTGTCCGCTGCAGCGGGGGTTGCAGTATCCGCCTCGCAACGCGCCACCAGCCAGGTCACCGCCAGCAATGCCAGGGTAAAGGCGCAGGCATTCACTCGCCGTTGCGGGCGGATTGCTAGACTCATTCGATGATTCTCCGTCTGGTCACACTTGTTATGCTTCACGGTCTGCTGTCGGCCTGCAACCTGGTTTCCGACAAAAGGGCGGAGGATACGGCTGCCCCTGCGCCCCTCACCGATACCCTGCGCCAATGGCAACCCGCCGGGGAGCCCGATGCGGTGATACTGGGGTTGCACAGCTTCGGTGACTACGGCGCCGCCTTCGAGGCGCTGGGCCCTTACCTTGCGGATCATGGACACCTGCTGGTCAGCTATGACCAGGCCGGATTCGGCGACCGAATCCAGCAGGGCCAATGGGCCGGGGAGGAACAACTGGTCTCGGAAGCCATCTTCCAGATCGAGCAACTCTATGAACGCTATCAACGTCCGGTGTTCCTTGTCGGGGAAAGCCTGGGGGGCGCCGTGGCGATCCTGGCAGCCCTGGAGGTGCCAGACAAAGTCGCCGGCATGGTGCTGGCCGGGCCCGCCGTACGTGAAGGCATTCGCCTGCGTTATGGCTGGAATGCGGCCATCGCCAGCGCCGCCTTCCTGGCCCCGGGATATCGTCTGACCGTGGACCGCCGCCCCGATGATCCGCACCTGGCAGACCATAGTGCCCAGCGGCTGGCAACGGATCCCCGGGTGATCCGTAATGTGCGCATGGATGCCTATTGGGGTCTGATCAAGCTGGCTGACAGCGCCAGCGACCGGGCGCCCTCGATCCAGACACCGTCACTGTTGCTCTACGGCGGCAAGGACAACTCCGTGCCTGCGGCCGGGATCAGCCATCTTCACGACCACCTGGCAGACCAGGGCGAATACCGCTTCTATCCCGAAGGGCCTCACCTGCTGCTCCAGGGTCCCCGGTGGCAGCAGGTGGCTGATGACATCCTCGACTGGATTGATCGCACCCCGCATTAGATTGGCCTCACAGGACGCACTCATACTGGTAAGCTGGCGCAAACCACAGCGGAGCAAATCATGAGCAAGCGTGTCCTGATTACTGGCGGCAATTCCGGCATCGGCTACTGTACCGCCGAGCAACTGGTCGGCCATGGCGCAGAAGTGTCACTGGCCTGTCGGGACCAGACCAAGGGCCAGGCTGCTATTGCTCGCATCAAGAATCGCCATCCTGACGCCAAGGTCCGGCTGTTCCCGCTGGATCTTTCCGATCTGGAGAATGTCCGCGACAATGCCGCGATGATCTACCGCGAGCTGGGCGAGCTGGACGTGCTGATCAATAACGCCGGCGTCGTGCCCACTCAGCAGGAATTCACCCGCGAGGGTTATGAAATGCAGTTCGGGGTCAATTATCTGGCGCCGGTGCTGTTCACCCACCTGATGTTGCCGCTGCTGAAGAAAGGAAATCAGCCACGCATCCTGCACGTCGCCTCCGTGGCGCATTGGCTGGGACGGATCAACAAGAACACCTGGCGCGGCCGCAAGCCCTATCTGGTGATGGATGCCTATGGCCAGTCCAAGCTGGGCAACATCCTGTTCAGCAATGTGCTTGCCGAGCGCCTGCGGGATATCGGCATTACCAGTAATGCGCTGCACCCCGGCGGCGTGGACACGCCGATCTTCCGTCATGTGCCCAAAGCGGCCATGGCCCTGATCCGCCCCACCCTTACCACTCCGGAAAAGGCGGCGACCCTGCCGGTGAGCCTGGCGCTGGACCCGCAGTACGCTGACATCACCGGGGAATACTTCGCCAACCACAAACCGGCCCTGCGTTCGCCACGGGCACGCAACCAGAAGCTGGCGGAAGAGTTGTATTTCGACACCATGGCCGAGCTGGACCTGCCGACGCTGTGAGAATCCCACCACTGAGATAACGCCTTTCCCGCAGGAGCCATGCCGGCATGGCGGAAGGGGCTTCAGGTTCGCAGGAAGAACCTTGCAAGCAGAGGATCCTTTTCGCCATGCAAGCATAGCTCCTACAAAGAGAGCGATTCCTCCACCCGTGCGGCCTTGACCTCTTCCTGAAGCTCGGGGTAGAAATCCAGGAATCCCTGCTCCAGCGCCGCATAGCGGGGCGCGATTTCCTCAATGATGCCAGCGAAGCGGTTGGCAAAACGGATGCGCCCGGCAATCACATCCAGTGCCTGCCCCACCCGCGCCAGATCCCGGTATTGATTAAGCAGATCGTGTTCGATCAGCCGCTCCACCCTTTCACGCATGGCCGCATGCATCAGCGGCAAGCCGGATTGCAGATGCGCATAGTGACGGCGAATGGCGGCCTCCCGATCATGGCGATAAAACGCCGCCCAGTGCTGCCAGAGAAAATGATCAAACAGCACATCCAGGGCCACGCCGGCAAAGCGGCGACGGTCCGGTGAAAAAGTGCGACGCTGGGCCTGCACCCAGGGATGGTGATCAGTAAACCGGTCCACCAGACGATGGTTGTCCAGGCCCCGACGCACCGGCGCACTGAGCCGGGAGCGTTCCACGCCATGCATGAAATCCCCCAGCACATTGCCGACTTTGGAGGGCACCGAGGGCTGGGCCAGGGAGAGATGCGCCAGGTAGTTCATGATCTGTCCTGAAATCCTTGCACCATCAGCAACCCGTCCAGGCGCCCCTCAACCGGGAGGCCAGCTGAACGGACGCCCCCCCAACACATGCACATGCAGGTGAAATACGGTCTGGCTGGCACCGGCCCCGTTGTTCACGTTCAGGCGAAAATCTTCCAGCCCCTCCTGCCCGGCTACCTGGCTGGCCACCAGCAGCAGGTGGCCCAGCAACGCCTGATCCTCTGCTTCTGCATCGGACAGCTTGGCAATCGGTTTCTTGGGGATCACCAGGAAGTGGGTGGGCGCCTGGGGATTGATATCCCGGAAAGCCAGACACTGGTCGTCTTCGAAAATGATATCGGCGGGAATCTCCCGGTCGATGATCTTGGAAAAGAGGGTTTCAGCCATGGTGGGTAACGCTCCGGATAGGCAGGAATGAACGGTTTCTCCGGCACAAGGTGTGCCCCGGTTCACAGCTCGCACGCTAACTGCTCGTAAAATGCTCGCTGCGAGTGACGTGCACCTTAGCGGCAGACCAGAATAATGGCATTATAGCACCTGAATCCATGACGTCAGGGTCGCATGACGCGCCATGATGACGTCATGGACTCAGGAGACAGTCTGTCGAAACCCAACCTGATTCCACCGGAACCGCATGGCCACACTTTTTGTCGAAAATTTAACCGTCGCCGATTTCTCCTATCTGCATCCCAAACGCGGCATGGTCGGTGAATCCTGGCTGGTCGATCTGGAACTCACCGGCGACCTGGATCATCAGGGCATGGTGTTCGACTTCGGCCATATCAAAAAACGCATCAAGCAGATCATCGACGACAGCGTGGATCATCGCCTACTGGTGCCGGTGGATAGTGAACACGCTACCGTGAGTGAACGGGACAACAACACCAGCCTGGAGTGGCTTTACCGGGGTGGCACCATCCGCATGGTGGCGCCCAGCGAAAGCCTGCTGCTGATGAACGGCCCGGAAATTTCCAAGGCCAACCTGACCCTGTTCCTGATGGACCTGGTGCAGCAGGTGGTACCGGAAAATGTGGCGGAAGTGCACATCGTGTTGCGCGAGGAAGATACCGGCACGGCCCCCTTCTATCACTATTCCCATGGCCTGAAGAAACACGACGGCAACTGCCAGCGTATTGCCCATGGCCATCGCTCCGGCATCCACATTTTCGAAAATGGCCGCCGCAGCCGCTACTGGGAAAAACTCTGGGCGGACCGCTGGGAAGATATCTACCTGGGTACCGAAGAGGACCTGGAAGGCACCTACTACATCGACGAAATCCCCCACCACCGCTTTCGCTACGATGCGCCCCAGGGGCATTTCGAGCTGGTCATCCCTGAGGACCACTGCTATCTGGTGGACACCGACACCACCGTGGAACAGCTGGCCGCCCACATTGCCGAGCAACTCGCCACTGAAGCCCCCGGCAAACACTTTCGCGTGCGGGCCTTTGAGGGCGTGGGCAAAGGCGCCATCGCCGAAGCCGGGGAAAACCTGCCCGGCAAGGCCCACAGTGGTTGGCTAAGTGGGGCGGCGGTGATTTGAGAAGCAACGGCTAGGTATGGGCTTCAAGCTGTAACGCGGGAAAGACTGCACCCGTACCCGCGCCCCAGAGGCTGTAGGAGCGTCGCTGGCGGCGCGATTGAATGTAGGAGCACCTCTTGCAGGTGCGAACCGAGCGTAGCGAGGCAACAGAGGATTGTCGTCAGCCGTTCTTTCTGCAATCTGACGCGCGCTGAAATGCCTGATCGCCCTACGGGCGATTTCCGCGCAAGCGCGGTTCGCTATGCAATCATAGCTGCTCCTACAAGCGGCTTCGTAGATATCTCAGCGCATGAGGAGCTTTTCAGGCTTGCCCTATCCCGGGAGCGTCGCTCGTAGCTACTCCTCCGCCAGAATACTTTCCGCCTCTTCCTGAATCAGCCGTCTCAACCAGCGATGGGCCACGTTGTGGTGCAGTAACGATGACCAGGCCATCTTCAGTTCGAACTGGGGAATATCAAAAGGCGGCTCCTTGATCAGCAAGCGTTCGTTCTGAGCCTGCATCCGCGCCACCCGGCTGGGGAGAGTGGCGACCAGGTCGTTGTTCATGGCCAGCAAGGCGGGCATCTGGTAGTGACGGGTAAAGATGCTGATCTTGCGGCTCTTGCCCAACTGCTCCAGGGCATGATCAATCCAGCCCAGGCCACCGAGTTTTTCCGGATTCATGCCGAACCCCACCCCGAAACCGGTCTTCGAGACCCAGATATGTTGCGCAGACAGGTAACTGTCCAGATTGAAATCACCGGCAATGGGGTTATCCCGGTTCAGCAGACAGGAAAAGGAATCCTTCCACAGACTCACCTGGTGAAAGGAACCGGGAATCTCGTTAAACCGGTTCACCGCCATGTCCACCCGACCCTGCTCCATGTCCTGGTAGCTCACGTCCGAAGGGGTCAGGAAGTCCAGCACCACGTGCGGGGCTTCCGCACGCAGGCGCCGCACGATATGACCCCTTCGGACGTGAGCT
>NZ_LWEJ01000012.1:0-8724 GCF_001635525.1 Alcanivorax sp. HI0007 | reverse complement strand
GCGCAGTCACCGTTACCGCCGTCGCGATAAAAACTCACTTGCCACCCCGAAGGTAGCTGACCCGGTGCAAAGTCCGTATCGCTGACAGCCAGATCATAGGAGTCCTGACGGGCGCCGGTATTATTCACCACCAGACGCAGTACCGCCTGCTCGCCGGGGGCCGCATTCACGGTCTGCACCGGTGAGGCTTCCGGACCGGCGCCCTCACCGGGAGCCCCGCCATTGACCGGGGAATCATTGGTCAGGTCCACGCGATTGGCCAGGATACTGGTGAGCACATCACTGACCGCATTGCTCACCTGGGGGTCCGTCACTGAACGGGCAACCTTGGTGACTTCAAACGGCCCTCCGAGGGCATCCGGGGGCAAGGTAGCCTGCAGCACCACACGCACACCACAGGCCAGATTCAGGCTGTCGGTCACAAACCGTGGCGGACATTGGCCTCCCGCATCCGGTAGCGGGATCGGCCCCGTGTCGGGCACCCCATTGCCGTCGGTATCCACCAGCGGCGTTCCCCCATCACTCTTGTAGAGCTGGAACACGGTAGCTGCAGGGAAGGGATTGGCCAACGCCACACCCAATCGATCTACCGAGGGTTCTACCAGGATGTCGAAGGTATCTTCGCCATCCCCCCGGTTCCAGATCACATTGCTGAAGGATGCCACGCCCCCCTGCCCCAGGGATGCCAATTCCACCCGGTTGCCGGTATTGCTGGCATCATCTTCACCGGTCTGACTGTCAGTCTCGCTGTTGTTGGCAACCACCGCGGGCAACAGGGCCCGGTCGATAATCCGGTAATCCACGGTATTGGTGGCGAAGGGGCCGAAGTTAGTGCTGCCATCATTATTCTGATAGCTCAGTGTTGCCTGATTGCGGACCCGGTCGCCGGCATCGAGCCCGCTGTCGATGTTGACATCGAAGGTCAGGGAGCCCACTGCGCCCGGTGGCAATTGCGCCAGCACCGCACGAACACGATCATGGCAATCGCTGTTGGCGGCACCGGGATCGTAGGCACAGAATTCAATCAGATCCGGGCCGCTGCCCTGGCTACCGTCATCACCGTCATCCGTGAGCTCGGTGCTGCCGGTGACGGTCCAGCGTGCCGAACCCGGCACATAGGTCATGCCCGCATTCACGCCGTCCACGGAGAACAGGGGCAGAACATCCTCGATTTCTATCTGCGTGGCGATCTGGTCAGAAGGATTGCGGTACGACAGGGTGACCGTCACCGGCCCGGATGGAGAGCGGCCCTGACGGGCACTGAGCGACTTCACCACTTCCAGTACCGGACCATCAATCAGGTTGATGGTATCGGTATTGCTCGCGGTCAGTGCCGCATTGCTATGACTGGCAGCCTCCACATCCAGTGCCAGAGATTGTGCGCTAATGGCGGCGCCACTGACCTGCGCTTCAATGACCAGGCCATAGCTGTCACCGGCCAGCAGGTCCGGCGTCAACGCATCCCAGCAGCCATCCGGATCCGAATCGGTAAACAGTGGCGCACCACTGTCCGGCTGACCATCACCGTTCCCGTCCGGGAATACGGACCACGCGGCAATATTGCCATCCACATTGTCCAGGCAGAGCTGGTAGCGATCACGGCCGTTGCCTGTATTGGTGAGGGTATGGGGGAAATACACCACGCCCCCGGGGAGAGAAGGCTTGTTCTGGGCGCTGACCAGCTCAATGCCCGGCACCGCCTGTATCAGGGTTTCGACCAGGTTGGAGGTGACACGCTGGGCCTCGGCCAAACGGGTACAGGCATCATCCAGACAGGCCCGATAGCTGGCCGATGCCTGGTTCTTGATGACGGTGCCCGCCACGGGTGCCGCCGCCTTGACAGCCACGGCCGTCAACAGCAGCAACACTATTCCCAGAGACTTGCGCATCAGCATCATCCCGTTACCTCACCGGCTCGGGGGCCTGGAAGCTGTCGCCGCCACTTCGGTCAAAGTCCACCCGCAATACCAGCGGACGCCCTTGGGCATCCAGTGGCATCAATTCCACACGGCGGTTGACGATACGATCCTGCTCGCTGTCACTGGGCAGAATCGGAAGCTCCTTACCCAGGGGGGCAGATTTTATTCGTGAAGCATCCAGACCGTTGGCTTGCAGATAATCATTGACCCGCTGCATCCGTTTCTCAGCCAATACCCGGTTGTATTGTTTGCCACCGCGCTGATCCGTGAATGCCTGAACGCTTACCTGTAGCGTCGGGTACTGTTTGAGAATGGCCAGATTCCGGTCCAGGCGTTGGCTTTCTTCTTCGCCCAGCCCATGCTGGTCAAAACCAAAATACACTGCCGGCTCCCACAGCTGTCCCTGCGACTGGGAAGCCAGCCCCGTCACCATCACCATACCGGTATCGGTGACGCTGGCCTTTACCGGGCAGACCTCATCGTATTCCGCGTAGAGCGCTTCCGTGCTGACGCAACCGGACAGCATGCCTCCCAGCAACAGTGCTGCGGCCATCACAAAACGGTTCATTGCGCGTCTCCCATATAACTGCGCTGACCCGCAGCTTTGCTGCCCAGCCAGCCCAGATCATCTTCATCAAACTTGTATTCCAGGCCGATGTAGAGGCCTTCCACGTTGTAGCCTTCCGGGTCCAGGTCGTCGTCACGGAAACCGGAGAAGTTATAGCCCACGCCCATGCGCAGATTGCGGCGAACCAGCGCGTTGACTCCCACACCATAGCTGTAGCGTCGCTCGCTGACACCTTCAGTGGTCAGCGCCCCGCCATGCAGATCCAGATCAAAGCGGCGGGAGATGTCCCAGATAATGCGACCATCCGCCACGTAGGCATCGGTCTCCACATCCAGATTGCCCAATTCGGTCTGCTGCCACTTGGCACCGATACGGCCGGAGAAAATCCAGTCGTCATGGGGCTGGAAGTTGTGGTGATTGGAAAGAATGTGAACCCTGCGATCACTGGCCGCGTCCCCACCCCACTGGGTCTTCCACTTGTACATGAACAGCATGTGGTGACGGTTATCCAGACGCGGGCGGCGTGCCATGCCCAGGGTGACGATGTTGTCCCCCTGTTTGGGCTGGCCATCGAAATACTGCAGACGCAGGTCATCACGGACCACCGCAGACCAGTCCAGGTTTACCCGCCAGATATTGGCGACACTCAGACCGTAATAGGTGCGCTCGTCACCAAAGCGGGTTTCCACCCGCCCCAGAGTACGGCGATTGGGATTGCGCTTGTCTTCCGCCGCCAGGGACAGGGCCGTGGAGTCCTGGCTGGTGCTACCTTCCAGCGTTTCGATCCATTCCGCCGAGGGGCTGAATGTGAGGCCCGGTTCAATCTCGAAATGGGAGCGAACACCGTTGGCGGCAGCCACATCACGACCATCCTGGGCACCCCGCAGACGGTATTCCGAAAACACATCCGTGCTGCGGCTCAGGGCGGAGCGAACACCGAAGGTAAATTGCCGGGTTTCCACATCGTTGTTCAGCAGGTTCACGCCGCTGAGGCTGTTGATCAGCTCATAGCGGCCATACAGGCTGGTCTTGTCAGTGATACCCAGATCCGCATCAGCGGCAATACGGCGGCGGTCGCGGTCATTGAAGGCCTGCTCGTACTCCGACCCTACCGTCAGCGGCTTGCCAAACACACTGGTGCCCTGACTGGCGCCGAGAATCCAGGTGGCAAAGCGATCACTGCCTTCGTCATCCTGCTGCTCGATACCACGCGCACCGGCACGCAACTGGGTGGCACCGATCTGCTTCTTGCCGATCACACCCAGGCTACTCTGCGCATCGTTATTCTCCAGGGACTGGGAATGCACGGCTTCCACCTGAGCAGAGAGGCTGCGTGACAATACCTGCTCATGATCCAGGCGCATTTCCTCACGGGATTCGGCAATCCCTGCCGCCGGATTACGGAAACCTTCCTCGGCACGGGCCCAGCGCAAATCGGTACTGGAACCATTCTGCCAGCGCCACTGGCTGCCCAGGCTGAACGCCCCCCCTTCCATACCGTCGTCGTTGTTTTCCATGGTGGCCGAGGAGGCATAAATACTGTTTTGTTCGGTCAGCGCGTATTCCGCCGCCACACTGGTCAGATCAAAACCTTCGCTGTCATGTTCGTCCCGGGTGCGGCTGGCACTGACCGTCAACTTGTCATTGAGTTGATAGCGGAAACGGGCGCCCAGCACGTTGTACTCCTCGGCATCCGACGCTTCCACGTTGTAGCTGGCGCGGATAAAGACCGGGTTCAGGTTTTCGTCCACGGAGGGAATCACGTCGTGGAAGCGGATATCCCCGGTGAAGTAATTCACCGAGTAATCCACATAGCGTGTCAACGGCTGAGTCGAGATCACCAGGCCCGGGTTATCCCGGTCCCGGACTATCAGTTCCAGGGTTTCGCTGTCCCGTGCCGGGCGATTGGCCAGGGTGAACAACAGCGCCGTGCCGTTACCGGGAATTTCCTCGCTGACCTGTTCGTATTCCGGCCGCGCGCCGAAAACCTGGAAACGGGCCCGGTCATTTTCGTAAATGGCATTGAGGCCGGTAAGGGTGCGCTGCACACGCCCCAGGTCCTGAAAATCGTAATTGGGGTCGGTCAGGTAATCCCCCCACAACAGGCTGCTGCGATCTTTTTCCAGCTTGGCGTACAGCTTGCTACGACTGCGCGCGTCATAACCCCGCACCGAGGCGTCGCCCGCAATCGGGTAGGAATCCGACGGGTTCAGATCACGACGAATTTCTTCATCGTCATCCAGGTCATTATCCGTATCGTAGGCCAGGGTCAGATGGGCACCGCCCCGGACTGCCCCTTTCAGGAACACCGCACCATTGGCATCCAGCCCTTCCTCGGGCAGGGAGTCACCAATCTCGGTGGGCGCATTGCCGTTATCACGCACATTGCCGCCAAAACCCTGACGCAGTTGCACATAGCCGGTGGCCACCAGCGGACGCAATGGGGCGACCTGCTCCACCCGGGCAGTGGCGACAAAGTCTTCCACCAGAGCCCGCAGGCGGATCGGACCGGTGTATTCGGTACTGCGCAGATGGACCAGACCCTCGCCATCGCTGACCCGCACCTGATGGCCGGGATTCTCCGGTTGCAGATCCTCTTCCAGCCAATCGCCCTTGTCGTTTTCCAGGGTGACGAAATAGGTTCCCCGGGCCGGATTGCCCCGGGCATCCTGCATCCGTACCCGGATTGCCAAAGTGGAGCGGCCACCATCGGCTGCCAGGGTGGGCTCTTGCGGTTCCAGCGTCAGGCTGCGCGGTGCTTCCGGACGCAGTATCTCGGTGCTCGCCAGCACTCGCTCATTGCCGAAAGCATCCATGGCCCGGACTTCCACCTGGTTGTCACCTTCTTCCAGGGAAACCCCGTACCAGCTCAGTACCTGGGCTTTCTCGCGACGGTTGAGCACCTGCTCACCCAACTGGCTGCGTGGCACTTTCTTGTCGTTTACATAGAGATGCGGTTCTACACCGCCGCGCACCACCACCTGCAGACGGCCATCGCGACTGATGCCATCCCGTGGCCACAGCCAGGTACCGGCCACGGCCTGCTCGCGGGTTACATTGGCCGCCATGTCCTTGGTGGCTCCCATTTGCGCTTCCTCGGCAGGTGCCTGGGTCAACTCTGGCCGGGCCGCCGGCTGGCTGCGGCTCACCTGCTCCCAGACCTCGGTCAGGTTGGCATCACCGGTCTGGGTGTACACACCGCTCCCCAGATCCCCGCTGCCATCCGCCTGACGCAGGCGGTTGTTCACATTGTTCTGGCGCAGGGGATCGAAGCGGGCCGCTTCATCCAGCATCCAGTCACCGGACAGGGACGCATTACGGGCCTTCAGGTTTTCCACGATGGCATCACGCTGGTCCGCCGTGGGGCACATGGCGGCAAAATCCGCCCGGTGATACTCCCCGGGGCGCAGATCCAGAAAACGGCTTTGCGGATCCGCCGCATGACGATTATCGATGGGCTTGAGTTTCAGCCCTTCCGGCAGCGTCAGCGGGTCCACCTTGATGGTGTGCAGCCCCGGGCGCAGCCCATAAAGACTGTACTGGCCATTCTCATCGGTAATGACCCAGGAGCCATCGGACAGGTACAGCTTCACGCCGCCCACCGGATATTCGCCGTCGTTCTGCAGGTTGTTACAGTCGTTGTCCACGTAGATCTTGCCGAACACCATGGCCCGGTCAGACAGCACGCCTTCATTACGCACCTGGACTTTCGCTTCACCTTGGTTGGAGAAATAGGTGAATCCAGAAGCGGTATTTGCCTGGGCGGTGGCCCGGTTGATGCCATCACTGTCCACCGCACCGGCGGACAGACGCAGACCGTAATGCAGCGTGACGGTACTGCCCGGCTGCAACGGCAAAGGCTGCGGACCGCTGGCAGTCTGCTGCTGGATCACAAAGGTCAACTGGTTACCGCCATTGTTGGTGGGATCCGGAATCTCGATACGCTGATCGTTGATCTCCAGCCAGGCACTGTCCTCGATATACCGGAACCCGTAAGGCAGCCGGTCCACGATACGGGCAGCGAATAGCTCCGCGTCATGATTGCTGGTCAGGTCAATCCGGTAAGCCAGGACATCACCCACCGCCGCTCGCTCCGCTTCGACCTGCTTGTCCAGCACCAGCACGCCTGCGGTGGTTGCCGTGGAGGGGTCCAGGGGAATATCCACAAACACATCGGCCAGGCCCAGCAGGAAGGCACCCGGGTTGTTCACAGCAGCCATGCGCGCCGCTGCCCGACCCACCGGGGCCACATCCGGATCATAGCCCCCCAACCCATAGGAGCTTTGCGAGATATTGCTGAAAAAGACTTTGGCCGCTGCGGGGGATACCGCAGAGGGGAAGGAATACCCCTCCGGGGGAACCACATCCAGATAATAACAATGACCGGGGGTCGCCAAAGGAAACTGGTAACGGCCCGGTTGCTGGGTATTATCCGCCGCCGTCGCGTTGGTGTTTTCCGTTGGCAGCACGTCCCCGGTAAAGGGATGCAAGGCACGTTCATAGCCGCTTTCCGGCAAGGCCGCACAACTGGCCAGCCCGGTATCCGCCAAGGGCTGACGGGACTGGTACAGGGTCACCACCGCATCCGGCAAGGGGCGGCCGTTACTGGAGTCATACACGGTGCCCGCCGGGTCCACAGCGGCCAGAGCCGTGACGGTCTGGACATTCACCACGCTGCCATCCGGACCAAAGGTGGGCACCGAGAAGGTGGCCGTGATGCGATCCTCGGCGCCGGTTTGCAGCACACAGCCCAGGCCCAGCACCTCATTGAGCGTGGTGCTGCCGGAGTACTGGGCCAGACTGTTCTCGTTGGCCGTTGCCGGGCACAGCCCACCGGCCCCGGACCGGGATTCATTAAGGGAGAACGGGTATACACTGCGGAAAACCCCGGTATTCACGCCGGTTTCCCGCACCGCCATCACCAGGGAGTCGCCGGTGAGACGGGAGTTCAGTGACACCTGCAACAACCGCTCACCGCCGGGGGTGGTCTGCACAAAATCCCGGTCCGCCAGCACCTGATTCAACTGGGATGCCGTCACCCGCAGGTAGACGCCGTCCAGCAGGATACGCTGACTCGCCTCGGGCAACAGGGGATAGATAGCCGCATCGACAAAATCATTGTCATTGCCATGCTCCGGCGCCCGGTTCTGCTGGAAAACCGCATTGGAGGGCCGCTGGAAAGTAATGCCCGGAGACAAGGTCGCCGCCACCCGGTGACAGACGCGGTTACTTTCCACGTCAGCCAGCCCATCACCGTCCAGGTCCACGCTGGCCCGGTTGAACAGCAAAGTGCCCTGGGTCAGGCCACTGTTAATCAACACCTCAAAGGAGAACCCACCGGTCTGGTTATTCCGAATCTGGTCGGCAGGGATGAGCAGACCGACCCGATCCACCGTTCCATTTCCGGTCCAGTCAGCGTAACGCTGCCAGACATCCGCCGAGTCGCCAGCAAGATGCACCACAGGCAACGCCTGCAAGGGGGCAATATCCGCCATCGAGGCCGCCAGCAAGGTCACGTTGCCTGGCAAGGCATCTTCCACCAGAACGCCCTGCTCCGCTTGCCCCCCCACTTGCAAGGTGCGCTCCACGGGGACGCTGTTGCCCACGTTGGTGACCGAAACCTGGTAGTCGATGATGGCCCCTTCCTGCTGCGGCACGTCACAACTCAGGCTCGAGGATTTGCTCAGCACCAGGGAGGCACCATCAGCAATCACCACCCGGTCCAGCACCGCATCCGTGAGGGTCCCGTTCAGCTGGGACTGGGCGTCCAGGGACAGACGAATTTCATCACCACTGACCAGCGAGGCGGGAACCGTGCCGCTGATGACCAGATTGACTGTCACCCCGGGAAGCACCGAGGGCAATTCCGTCACCGCCGGCTCGCCCGGGTCGGCAACACCATTGCCATTGCTGTCCAGATAAATCGTCAGCCCCTGCAGGTCACCCGCATCGCCGCCCAGATTGGTCAGCGACAGGGAATAACCGTCAGTCACATTACCGGTATTGGTCAGGGTATGGTCGATGCTGATGGACTGCCCCGGCGACGCGGCCCGGGTCTTGTCTTGATCCAGTTCAAACGCGGGGCTTTCCGCCACCATGACCCGGGAAATATTGGAACGCACGACCACAACCCGCCCTTCCAGCGGATCGAAATAACGCATTTCCGCCTGATTCAACAACGCGGTGCCCGGCGCCGTGGCAGCATGCAGCAGCACGCTGGTCATGACCAGCATGCTG
>NZ_LWEJ01000011.1:0-2787 GCF_001635525.1 Alcanivorax sp. HI0007 | reverse complement strand
CGCTGACAGCCAGATCATAGGAGNCCTGAGGGCGCCGGTCCGGAAGCCTCACCGGTGCAGACCGTGAATGCGGCCCCCGGCGAGCAGGCGGTACTGCGTCTGGTGGTGAATAATACCGGCGCCCGTCAGGACTCCTATGATCTGGCTGTCAGCGATACGGACTTTGCACCGGGTCAGCTACCTTCGGGGTGGCAAGTGAGTTTTTATCGCGACGGCGGTAACGGTGACTGCGCCTCACTGGGTGCGGGGCTCAACAACACCGGACTGATCCCCGCCGGTGACAACCGGCTGATCTGTGCCCAGATCACTGCACCGGCAGAAGCACAAGGGGGCGATACCCTCTCCGTGTATTTCCGTGCCTTGTCGCCGACCAGCGGCGCCAGTGATATCAAGCTGGATGCGGTAGTCGTGGTGGCCGGCCCTGCCCTGGCGCTGACCCCGGATCAGGTGGGGCAGGTGGAGCCAGGTAGCTCGGTGGTCTATACCCATCAACTGACCAATACCGGTAATGTGCCGTTAAATAATGTGCTGCTGGCGGGCACTCCTGATGCGGCGGCAGATAACGGCTGGTCGATCGTGCTCTATGAAGACTCGAACGGTAATGGTGTCTGGGACCCGGCTGATGCTGTGATCAATGACAGCGTGGCACTGCAAACAGCGGGCAATGACGGCGTTCTTGAGGTGGGCGAAAGTCTGGCGATTTTCTCCAGGATTTTTGCGCCGGCGTCAGTGGCCTACGGCATCACCAATGTGAAAACGCTGACGGTAACGGCGGACGGTGCCGGTCAGAGTGTGTCGGACTCGGCAACGGATACCACTACCACCAATAATACGGATGTGGCGATCACCAAAGAGCAGGCGCTGGACTCGGACTGCAATGGTGTCCCGGATGGCCCTGGTAGCTGCAGCGGGGACGACTGTTTTGTCTTCACCCGTTTCGAGGTAACGCCCGGCGAGCAGTGTGTCATTTACCGGCTCACGGCGACCAATACCGGCGCCGAGCCCATGTACCAGGTCACTATCAATGATCGTACACAACCGTTTACCCGTATGCTGGCGGCGGCAACCAGCTGTGTGGCTCCGGCCGGGCCCTGCAGTGTGACGGCACCGCCGGATGCGGGGACTGGCGATGTTTCTGCGGAGGTCGGCCTGTTGGGTGCGGGTGAAGCCGCTGTGCTGATTTTCGGTTTGCGGGTGGAATGAGAATGGCTCAGAGAAATTCTTTTGAAACCAAGGCTTTTCTGTCTGGCATGCCGTGTGCGGTATTTTTTGTTTTGCTCGTGTTGTTGGTGATCAGTCAGCAGGCATGGGGTGTCAGCGTTCCCTTAAGCGGAACAAGAAACGTTTTTTCCGGCCAGGATTGTGATTTGGCCAGTTATCGTTTTGGAACCAATACCACCTATGAAGGGCAGCCTCTGGATCTTCTGGTGGAGGTTTTGAGCGAAGATAATGAACACGCGCCGGGGGGAGGGCGACCAAGCTGTGTGGGTGTCGGAAACCAGGTTCTGGAAGTGTATATCAACGATCAGGACGCTGGAGATAATGCAGCCCATGTAGACATGCGTTTGACATTGGTCCGGGCAGGGACATCGAGTCCTGTGGAAGTGGATCGTTTGATTGTCACCGGGTTTGATCTGGATTCGTCTTCCGGGACTGCCACGGATGATCTGTACTTCAATACCGGCCCTGCTACCCAGTCCTACGTATCAGAAAATTCGCAGACTTCCGTTCTCTCCGGCTCTTATTTTGGAGGGAGTTACAATACTCGTATTCAGGGTCGAACATCAGGGAACTGTACGGATGACAGTAATTCGGTTGACCCGGAATGTCGTGCCAGTGTGGTTTTTGTAGGAACCTCCACTGCGAATATTCGGATACAGAATGATAATGCTTACGGTAACAATTCAGGCGTGGGTTCATACCGGGGTTATTTTATTTCATTCCGGGTCGACGACTTTGAAGACCTGATCGAAAGCAATACCGATTATGGCGACACTCCTGCTGCTTATGCCTCATCCAGGCAGTCGATTTCCAGTCAGTTAGGTCTGGGTCGAGGTCTGGTTGCGGATAGCGATGCGGCGCAGCAGCAAAGCGCCAATGCTGATGGCGATGATAATGACGGTACGGGTGGCGCGGTTGTCAATTTCGATGACGAAGACGGTGTTTCTGTTTCCGGTCAGTCGTTAAATGGGCGCGTTTTTACGCCAGGTGAAAATGTTGATATTGATTTCTCTACCTTTGGTAGTGGTTACCTGAATGCCTGGTTTGACTGGAATCGGGATAATGATTTTTCTGATCCCGGCGAGAGAGTGGTAACGGACTTATATATTGAAAATAATGGCGAAACCAACAATGGTGTCGGGTCCAGTAATTTTATTACAGAAACCGCTGTGCCGATATCCGTACCGGCCAGTCTTTCAGATGGAAACAGTTTTGCCCGGTTTAAATTTACCCGGTCCCCGAATCCGGGTATTGGAAATAGCCCGGATGATGGTGAGGTCGAAGACTACGGCATCACCTTGAGTTCCCTGTTTTGCGACCTGCCTGTTTCGACGAGTATGCAGTTAAGTGGTACTGCAACACGAGATAACAGCACTGGCGAAATTACCTTAACGCAAGACCTGGGTAACCAGGCTGGTGCCGCATGGTCGGATAACCGTATCAGTCTGCTTTCTCCATTTACGGTGGAGTTCTCCGTTTATCTGGGCACCAAGAATGCCTCTGGCGCTGATGGTATTGCATTCGCATTTCAGAATGACCCGGAGGGCAATGCGGCCACGGGGGTTT
>NZ_LWEJ01000010.1:0-4388 GCF_001635525.1 Alcanivorax sp. HI0007 | reverse complement strand
TTATTAACTATTAATTGCCTTTCTCACCATTCTTCCAGATACCCCACACAATGCTCCACCAGCTCGCTGACCCGCTGGATGGCATTGCTCAGGCGCTCCAGGTCGCCTTCTGCCAGGGGGGCATAGCGGTCTTCTGCCATCAGGTTGAGAGCGTTGGCATCGCTGGGCGGGGCTGGCCGACGGGCCAGGCCAGCGGCACCCATGGCACCCTGCATTTCCCCGTCCAGCCAGGCGATCAGGTCCGCGCGGTCGGCCAGGGCCTGGCCGAGGATGGCCATTTCCGGGGCTTCCACTTCAGAATCACGGAATGCCTGAACCAGGGCAGCCAGGCTGAACAAGTGGTCGGCACCGGCTACCTGATAGGTGTTGGCAGACTGGCGCGCCAGACCAACCAGGGCGGAATAGAGATGAAAGACCACGGCACCACGCAGGGCCAGGCGCACCGCAGGCACCGCATCAGCCTGTTCACGGGTGAGCTGACGTAGAAGGGCCTGGGCAAAATAGATCCGCTCGCGCAGACCACTGACGGCATTTTCTCGGACCATTCGGGACATGGGGACTCACAGAAACTATGGATATAACGGGTTAACCTGACCGTAGGAGCTATGCTTGCATGGCGAACCTGCTCGCGATGACCCTGGTTTTCGCCATGCAAGCATAGCTCCTACAAATAAAGGCGGTCAGGATTTCTTGGCAGCGGCCTTTTTCTTGGCCGGGGCCTTCTTTTTGGCAGCCGCTTTTTTCTTGGCGGGCGCCTTTTTCTTGGTCTGTTCCTCGACCCATTTGCCGTCCCGGTAGAAGGCCATCCAGCCGGTGGCCTTGCCGTCGATCTCGCTCATCACGTACTGCTCTTTGGCCTTTCGGCTGTAACGCAGGACCCCGGGGTTGCCGTCCGGGTCTTTCGCCGGCGCCTCGGCCAGGTACTTGTGTTTGGGATCAAGCTGCTCGGCGACGCTCTGGATTTCCAGGATCAGTGGCGGCCGGGTTTCCCGGTTTTTGGGAAACTTGCTGGCGGCCAGGAACAGGCCGGAGGCACCATCGCGCAATAGATAGTGATCGTCATCGTATTTCTCGCACTTCAGGTGCGGCATGGGAATCGGATCGGCCCGTGGCGGTGCCGGCTCGCCGCTCTTGAGGAGTTTGCGGGTATTACCACATGCCTCGTTGGTGCACTTGAAGAATTTCCCGAACCGACCGGTTCGCAGCTGCATGTCGTTGCCGCACTTTTCGCATTCCAGCACCGGCCCATCGTAGCCCTTGATGCGGAACTCGCCCTTCTCGACCACATAGCCGTCACAATCCGGGTTATTACCGCAGATGTGCAACTTGCGCTTTTCGTCGATCAGGTAGTTTTCCATGGCGGTGCCGCACTTCGGGCAACGCTTCTTGTTGCGCAGTTCCTTGGCTTCCGCTTCTTCATCGTCAGCATTCACCGACTCGGCTTCTTCACCGGGCAACAGATTCAGGGTCGCCGTGCAGCGTTCCTTCGGTGGCAGGCTATACCCTGAACAGCCCAGAAAGACCCCGGTGGAACCGGTACGGATCTGCATGGGCCGGCCACACTTGGGACACTCGATGTCGGTATCCGTGGGCAGGTTGGCACGCATACCGCCAATGGCCTGCTTGCCACTGCCCTCACCCTGGGCCGCTTCCAGTTTGGCAACAAAATCCCGGTAGAACTCATCGAGCACATCCTGCCAGTTACGGCGGCCCTCGGCGATTTCATCCAGGGTTTCCTCCATGCGGGCGGTAAAGCTGTAATCCATCAGGTTGGGGAAGTTTTCCGCCAGACGATCAGTGACGATATCGCCCATTTTTTCCGCGTAGAAACGGCGGTTGTCCTGGCGCACATAGCCACGATCCTGAATGGTGGAAATAATCGCCGCATAGGTGGACGGACGACCAATGCCACGTTTTTCCAGCTCCTTCACCAGGCTGGCTTCAGTGAAACGGGCCGGCGGCTTGGTGAAATGCTGATCGATGTCCACCTGGTCGATGGTCAGGCGGTCGCCCTCTTTCACATCCGGCAGCAGGGTATCTTCCTGACCCTTGCGCGAAGCGGGGGGCTGGATACGGGTCCAGCCGTCGAACTTCATGATGCGTCCCTTGGCCTTCAGCTCGTAGTCATTGCCGGTGGCGGTGAGCGTGGTGCTCAGATATTCCGCCGGGGGCATCTGGCAGGCAATAAACTGGCGACGGATCAGTTCGTAGAGACGCTGGGCATCACGCTCCATGTCCTTGAGGGAGTCGGAGGTGCGGCGCACGTCGGAGGGGCGAATCGCTTCGTGCGCTTCCTGGGCGCCCTCCTTGCTGCTGTAGGACAACGGCTTCTCAGGCAGGTACTTGTCGCCCAGTTTCTCGCCGATCCATTCCCGGCAGGCGGCCACGGCATCTGCACTCAGGTTGGTGGAGTCCGTACGCATGTAGGTAATGTGGCCAGCTTCGTAGAGGCGCTGGGCCATCATCATGGTCTTCTTCACCCCGAATCCCAGGCGGGTACTGGCCGCCTGCTGCAGCGTGGAGGTAATAAAGGGAGCCGAAGGCTTGGACCGGGTAGGACGCTGCTCACGCTGGCTGATGGTCAGCGTACCGGCCTGCAGCAATGCCTGACGATGTGCTTCCGCGTCATCGCCATTGTTGGGGCGGAAGTTCTCACCCTTGTGCTTGGCCACTTCCAGGCGCAGGGCTTCGCCCTGATCACTGTGGGTGTCGCTGCGCATTTCCCAGAACTCTTCCGGAGTAAAGGCGCGGATTTCCCGCTCTCGCTCCACCACCAGTTCCACCGCCACGGACTGCACCCGTCCTGCGGACAGGCCACGGGCAATCTTTTCCCACAGCAATGGCGAGATCATGAAACCCACCACCCGGTCCAGGAAGCGGCGGGCCTGCTGGGCTTCCACCCGACTCAGATCCAGTTTGCCCGGCTGCTCAAAGGCGGCCTGAATGGCTTTTTTGGTAATTTCGTTGAACACCACCCGGTCAAAGCGACTGTCATCACCGCCGATCACTTCCCGCAGGTGCCAGGCAATGGCCTCCCCTTCGCGGTCCAAATCCGTGGCCAGATAGATGCGGTCGGCCTTGGCGGCAAGACGCTTGAGTTCGTCGATCACCTTTTCCTTGCCAGGAAGGATCTCGTAATGGGCCTTCCAGCCGTGCTCCGGGTCGACCCCCATGCGGTTGATCAACTGGGCCTTGGCCTTCTTCTTTTTATAGGCTTCGCGCTCCTCCTTGGGCAGTGAGCGCGTATAGGCGGCCTCCTTGGCACGTTCCTGAGGGGTGCTCTTCTTGGAACCGCCACTGACCGGCAGATCGCGTACGTGGCCGACGCTGGACTTCACTACGAAGTCGTCGCCCAGGTAGCGGTTGATGGTCTTGGCCTTGGCAGGCGACTCCACAATAACAAGAGTTTTTCCCATTCTCAGGTTCTCAATGGCGGCGGTTTGTTGAACAGAGCACAGACCGGCTGCCCTTACCCCACTATGACGGTGGCTGGGGCGACGCAGGTCCTCTTCGGGCGCTATTTAGACAGCGCCGGTATGGCCGGGTCAAGCTCTGCTGTCTTCCGGGGAGCCTCTGAATAACCCTCCACGTGCCCGATCTCCCGGGCTGGATCGCAATCCCGGCGCGAGTTTCACAGCGTCTGTCTCTCCCTCCACGCATCCCCCTGGACATGCAAAAAAACCGGGGAACGTCAGCCAGCAGGACCCGCAGGGCGCGCCCGCAAGGCATGACGGGCTCGCAGTGAGTTCGTCAGAGGCACCGTCTTTTTAGTAGTAGACCAGAGGTGGTTGTGGAGCAACCCTCAAAGCGGCGTTCTCCACCCTGGAAAGCCATTGAAAGCGCGTTATACTGCAGAAAAGTCACCGTTTCAGGGAGAGAACCGTGCCGAGCCCCTACCGCCGAATTCTGGTCGCCATTGATTGCAGTGATGAGTCTGCACAGGTGCTATCCCGTGCCGCCGGGGTCCTCTCCGGCAACGATGGTGAACTGCATCTGATCCATGTGATCGAGCCCCTGGCCCTGGCCTACGGTGCCGATGTGCCCATGGATGTGACCGACCTGCAGAGCGGCCTGATGCAACAGGCCCGCGAGACCGCTGACACCTATGCCAGCCGCTATCAGATTCCCTCCGACAATGTTCATGTGGAGCTGGGCTCCATTGAGAAGACCATTCTCGACCAGGCTGACAAGCTGCACGCCGACCTGATCGTGGTCGGCAGCCACACCCGCAGCGGCCTGGCCCTGCTACTGGGCTCCACCGCCCGGGGACTGGTGCCGGGAGCCCATTGCGATGTGCTGGCGGTGAAGGTGGATCAGAAAGGCAATTAATAGTTAATAATGAATAATTAATAACGTCGCGGAATGAGTTATCTGTTCTGCAACGCAAG
>NZ_LWEJ01000009.1:0-13718 GCF_001635525.1 Alcanivorax sp. HI0007 | reverse complement strand
GTATCCCCGGACACCTCCACGATTGCCGCTTCGATAAGGATCTGTGCACGGCGCACATCCAGCTGACTGATCACCGACATGATTTCCTTCATCATCGCCGGCTCGGCGCGGATCACCAGGGCATTGAGCGACTTGTCCGCCTGAATGGAAACCTTGTCACCGGTCATCGCGGCGGCAGCGGTCTTGCCATCCGCGCCCGGCTTGGCAGCGGAGGCCCCTTCAGCAAAGTTCTTGAGCAGCTCGGCCAGCGCCTCCGCATCTCCATGGCTCAGGCGGACCACCTGCACACCGCCTGTGGCACTGGCTGGGGTGTCCAGGTTACGAATCATTTGTGCCATGCGCTGGCGGGTAATGCGGTCCCCCTTGATGATAAGCCGATTGGTACGCTCATCCGCCACCACCGTAACGCCGCCATCCTTGGTCTTGCCACGCCGACCGCCGGTCTGCGGCGTGAGACTTTCCAGCATTTTTACCATGTCGCCGGCAAAGGCATGCTCCAGCTTGATGACCTGGACATCCTCGGACTCGGCATTGTCCAGGCTGGCGATGATCGCTTCCATGCGGCGGATATTATCGATGTGGTCGCTGATGATCAGCGCATTGGCCGATCCCACCGCCGCCAGATGGCCGTACTGGGGCACCAGCGGGCGCAAGACCGGCACCAGCTCTTCCACGGGGGAGTTTTCCACCGGAATCACCCGGGTCACCAGCGCCTCACCTCCCGACTCGTTCTCGCCCACCAGCGGCAGATTGCTTTGTTTTGCGGTGGTATTGGGAACGATCTTGATGATGTCGCCGGATGGCACTGCCGCATAGCCATGGACTTGCAGCACGGACAAAAACAACTCGTAGACTTCGGTGGCTGACAACGCCTTGGTAGATACCACCGTGACATCCCGGGCCCGAACGCGGGGGTCGACGACAAAGTTCTTGCCGGTCATGTCGGCAATCTGGCTGATAAACGCCTGGATATCCGCATTACGGATATTCACTGTCCAGCTTTTGCCATCTTCACTGGCTGCGACCTGGGCCTGGGCAGTCAACGCCGTTGCCGTCAACAGCACCACAATCAGTGTTCGGAGTGCCGAGGCTTTGAAAAAGGACATCATAAAACCACTCACTATGGCGGATAATTCACGGTGAATTGCTGATCACCCCGCTGCACCACGATACTGGCCTGGCGGGTTTCCTGGAATGAGCGCAACGCAGCCATGTCACCTTCCTCAGTGCCCAGCGAATGGCCATTGACGGAAAGGATGACATCACTGCTTTGCAAGCCGACCTGACTGATCAATTGTTTGGGGGCACGCTTGCCCAACTGATAGCCCTGATTATCTCCCTGAGCCACCGGCTGCAGCCCCAACTGACCGATGATGGCCTTGCGCTGTACCCTCAGGTCTTCGTCGCTGCCTTCACTGACTGCCTGCTCCTCTGGCGGCGGCGACGCTGGCTCAGCCCGTGTGGGCTCAACCTGGCTAACACCGCCCAGCGAGCTGTCGGACCAACGCAAGGTTTCCAGGCGTCCGGCCCGACGCAGAATGACCCGGTCCGGATACACCTCTTCCAGGCTGGCATTACCGGGAATACTGTCACCGATCCGGTACAACTCACCTTCCTTGCCCTTTTCGGCAATGATGGCTGAGGCTTTTTCGGTATCAGCGGTCTGGAATACACCCAGCAGCTCCAGGCGAAGGCGGGTTTCCGGTGCGTCGGTGGGCTTGTCTGACGGGGGGGCTGCGTCCTGCTGGAAGCTGCCGAACAATTGCCAGCTGTCTACCTGGGACTGACTCAGGCTGACCGTCTTGCCGGAGGAGGCAACCTGCAAACGGGTCTTGCTATTGGAAGGAATCGGCTCGTTGGGTCCGTACCACAACAGCCAGAAGGTCTGCGCCAGCACAAAAGCCAATATGATCACCAGCAAAACGGCAACCAACCAGCGCACCGGCTTGCCCCACTGCTGATACTGACCCCACGCTGCCCACTGCGACATAACTGTCCGCTCTTCCTTTATCGTTATTGCCGGACTGAAGATACCGGATTTCAAGGCAAATTATTGCAATATAGTGTTACTGAAACGAGGTTTTCCGCTTCTCAACCCTGCCCGCGTTTGAGCGAGAACGGTTGCGACATCTGGAAAACCACGTCATCCGGGCTTCCGCCCTGGCTCACCCCCAACAACAAGGGCCAGGCGCGCATCACTTCCAGATGAAAGCGGCCCTCATTGATCCGCGCCTGCACCAGGCGTTCGCCCTCGGGGTCTGTCACCTGCAGCGAAGGCACCTGGTCTTCCATGCTCAAACGGCCCTGTAGCGGCGGCACGTCGGCAGCGCCATTGCGCCCCCAGGTCACGGTGCCACCACTGTAATCCAGGGTGCCTTGAACGTGTTGAATGGCATCATCCGCGACCTGCAGCGACATCAGGACCGCATCCACCCGGCCATCCGCGCCCCCCTGGGGTACATGGTCCGCCACCAACGCCACCGGCAGGGACAGGCGCGCCTGCTCCACCTGCCAATCGCCCCAGTCAGCGCCAACCCAGGCCGTCAGGCTCGCCGGCTCCCCCGCATCACTCCGCAAGGACAGTTGCGTACCCGGGACCAGGCCGTGCCAATCCAGGGTCCAGTCCAGCGAGCCCTGCAATTCTTTCCAGCGCCACTGCGCCTGTCCCTGCCACCAGCGTCCACGGGGCTCAGACAGTGTCAGCACCGCCCCTCCCACACGCATGGCCGGCACTCGCTCCACCACCACGGCGGCGGGCATCCCGAGGACCAGAAAGACCAACAAGCTGACAACAAAGACCAGTGCCAGGGTCAAATTACGAGGCATGGCAGTTCTCAGAACGGGATATCGTCGTCGAAATCATCTGCCGGGCCACTGAACCCGCCTTGATTCTGGTTTGCGGCCGGGTTTTGCTGGGGAGCGGCATTCCCGCCACCGCCGTAATTATCGTTCTGGTAGCCGCCCTGGTTGCCCTGGGGGGCATAGCCGCCGCCTTGGCCACCGCCACCGTCGCCACGTCCGTCCAGCATCTGCATCTCGTTGGCCACGATTTCGGTAGTGTAGCGATCCTGGCCATCCTGGCCTTGCCATTTGCGGGTACGAATGGAGCCTTCGATATAGACCTTGGAGCCCTTCTTCAGGTACTCACCGGCAATCTCGCCCAGCTTGTTGAAAAACACCACCCGGTGCCATTCAGTGCGCTCTTGCATCTGGCCGCTTTGCTTGTCTTTCCAGGTTTCGCTGGTGGCCAAGCGAACATTGGTGACCGCGCCACCGCTGGGCATGAAACGGGTTTCCGGGTCTGCCCCCAGGTTACCAATCAGAATTACCTTGTTAACGCCGCGCGCCATGTTTCTCTCCGTGACTCTCAGGGTCAGTACTGTTGTAGCCGGCGATTCCCTGTCAGGTAAATCACCGGTTTCTCAAATGCATGTCAGATCAAGCCAAACATTGTGTCAGCTTTGCCCGGCGCCCGCGAGTCCCGCAAGCCGGGCTTCATCCAGTTGCCCGGCATCCACCTTCAGAAGCGCCAGGGCCTGCTCCTCGACGATCACGGTTTCCACCACACCGGGCACCGTTTGCAGATCACGGGCCAGTTTGTGCCAATCCTGGTCCGGCGCCAAGATCAACACCCGATTATCCAGCTTCGGCAGCTCTTGCAGCCCCGCCAGCACCACCAGCCAGACCGCGGCCAACGCCGCACAGCCGTAGAACACCGCCTCGGCACCGACCCACTGGTACAACGCCCCACCCAGTTGCCCGCCGACAAACACGCCCAGGAACTGGCTCGTGGAGTATACCCCCATGGCCGTGCCCCGGGTGCCCGCCGGCGCCGCCCGCCCCACCAGCGAGGGCAGCAGCGCTTCAAGCAGGTTAAAGGCTGCAAAGAACACCAACAGGGCCAACACAAAGTGCCACAGTTCGGCACCGGCCAGGGCCAACAGGATCTGGGATACCGCCAGCAACACCACGGCCAGCCGTTTCACCGGCACCGCGCCACGCCGTTCGGCGCGGATAATCAGGGGCACCATGGCCACGAACCCGGCCACCAGCACGCCCAGGTAGATCAGGCTGTGGCTACGCAGACCCAGCCCGAGCCGCTCGCTGAGCAGGGCCGGCACCACCACGAAAGAGGCCGTCATGATCAGGTGCAGGGTAAAAATCCCCACATCAAACCGCAGCAGCGTTTTACTGGAAAGCACCCGGCGGAAACGCACCCCCACCGGCAAGGCCTCCCCCTGCAACGCCTTTGGCGCCGGGACCACCATGGCCACAATCAGGGCGAAGCCCCCCATCACCGAGGTCATCCAGAACAGGCCGGAAAGACCCAGCCAGCTGGCCAGCAGCGGCCCGAGGATCAGCGCCAGCACAAAAGAGCCCCCCACGGACATGCCAATCAGTGCCATGGCCCGGGTACGATGCTTTTCGCTGACCACATCGCCAATCAGCGCCATGATCACACTGGCGATGGCCCCCGCCCCCTGCAGGGCGCGCCCGGCAATGACACCATGGATGTGGTCACTCATGGCCGCCACCACGCCCCCGGCCACAAACAGCAGCAGGCCAATCAGTAACAGGGGGCGCCGCCCGAAACGGTCCGAGAGCATGCCAAAGGGTATCTGCAACAGGGCCTGCATCAGGCCGTAGGCCCCGATGGCGGTGCCGATCAGCAGCGGTGTGGCGCCTTCCAGGGACTGCCCGTAGACCGCAAAAATCGGCAAAATCATGAACAGGCCAAACATCCGCAGCGCGAAGATGGTCGCCAGATAGCCGGTGGTTTTCAGCTCTGTCCGCTGCAAAAGACGGGAAGACGATGCCGACATGAACGCTTGTTGCTCCAGAAACGGGAGGCCGCAACCTCGCGACCGCTACAAAAAGGCGGGCAGTGTACCAGATTCCCCGTTGTGCCGGGCCAGGACACCGTGCACCACTTTGGCCCCCTCAAATCGTGAAATCAGTAAAACCGGGCAATGGTAAATTGAACCCCGGTCAAAGCGGTGATAAATTCACGTGCTGATAAGTTTTTTTTCTTAGGCTTCGCCTGAGACATCATGGACGGCATCGATGAACAGCCAAGAACAAACCCAACAAGTTTACGTAGTCGGCAGCCAGCAACTACAAAATGCCCTGCTCACCGAATTTCTCGTCAAGGAAGATGTGGCGACCAAAAGCATTCCCTCCGTGGAAGGGGTTTCCGTGGAGACCCTGCGGGAATTCGACCAGAACCTGTTTCTGGTGGATTACCACAGCGTTGACGTGAACGAGGTCATCGCCCACCTGCTGGAAGCAGACCAGGAAGTGGAAAGCGACGTTTTGATCGCCCTGTTCAATGTGGACAGCGATGACTCTCTCTCTCGTCTTGCAGGCCTGCCCATGGTCAACGGCGGCTTCCAGCATGACTGCCCCCAGGCACTTCTCAGCAAAGGCATCAAGGCCATTTTCGACGGCGAGCTGTGGTTCCCGCGCTCTGTGCTGCAGGCCTATCTGATGAAAAGCCGCACCTTCAACAAGACCTTCTCTCGCAGCGAGGTGAACCTCACTGATCGGGAAGTGGAAGTGCTGAAAGTGATGGCCACCGGCGCCAAGAACTCGGAAATCGCCACCAGCCTGAATCTGAGCCCGCACACCATCAAGACCCACATCTACAACATCTTCAAAAAGATCAACGCCTCCAACCGCCTGCAGGCGGTGAACTGGGCGCAAGAGAACCTCTAGGGCTGCGCGCGTCGGACGCCAGGCGTCCGACGCCACTCGACGCCTTTCTTTTCCCCTTCACACAAATTCGCCTATACTGCCCTGTTCATTTTGACAGTAGTCAGGGGTAGTTGATGGATACCATTCTGGTTCGCGGTGCACGGACTCATAACCTGAAGAACGTGGATCTGGATATCCCGCGTGACAAGCTCGTGGTGATCACAGGCCTGTCCGGCTCGGGGAAATCCTCACTGGCCTTCGACACCCTTTACGCGGAAGGCCAGCGCCGCTACGTGGAATCCCTGTCCACCTATGCCCGCCAGTTTCTGTCGATGATGGAAAAGCCCGATGTGGATCACATCGAGGGCCTCAGCCCAGCCATCTCAATCGAGCAGAAATCCACCAGCCACAACCCCCGCTCCACCGTAGGCACCATTACCGAAATCTATGATTACCTGCGCCTGCTGTTTGCCCGGGTGGGCGAGCCCCGTTGTCCGGAGCACGATGCGCCCTTGGCTGCCCAGACCATCAGCCAGATGGTGGACCAGGTGCTGGCCATGGAAGAAGGCAGCAAACTAATGCTGCTGGCACCGGTGATCCGCGAGAAAAAAGGGGAGCATCTGCACCTGTTCGAGGAATTGCGCGCCCAGGGCTTTATCCGCGCACGCATCGACGGTCGCATCTACGACATGGATGACACCCCGGATCTGGACAAGAACAAGAAGCACACCATCGAGGTAGTGGTGGACCGCTTCAAGGTCCGCGACGACCTGCAGAACCGGCTGGCGGAATCCTTTGAAACCGCGCTTAACCTGGCAGACGATATCGCCATCATTGCCCCCATGGACGGTGACGGGGAGGAAGTGACCTTCTCCGCCAAGTTTGCCTGCCCACACTGCGGCTATTCGATTCCCGAGCTGGAGCCACGGCTGTTTTCCTTCAATAACCCGGCCGGCGCCTGCCCCAGTTGTGATGGGCTGGGCGTGAAGCAGTTCTTTGATGAAGACAAGGTCATCAATTCCGACGAACTGTCCCTGTCGGAGGGCGCCATTCGCGGTTGGGACCGCCGCAACGTTTATTATTTCCAGATGCTCAACTCCCTGTCCCAGAGTCTGGGCTTCGACATGGACGTGGCGTTCCGGGAACTGCCCAAGGATATCCGCAAGAAAGTGCTGCACGGTACCGGCAAGGAAAGCATCGAATTCCGTTACCTCAACGATCGCGGCGACATCATCAAGCGCAACCATCCGTTCGAGGGCATCATCCCCAACATGGAGCGGCGCTACCGGGAAACCGAGTCTGACGCGGTGCGCGAAGACCTGCTCGGCTACATGTCCACCTCCAGCTGCCCCAGCTGTCATGGCTCGCGGCTGCGCGAAGCGGCCAGACATGTGTTTATCGAAGAAACCACGCTGCCGGAAGTGGTTCGTCTTGCGGTGGGCAAGGCCCATGCGTATTTCAGCGAACTGAGCCTGCCCGGCAGCAAAGGGGAGATTGCCGACAAGATCCTCAAGGAAATCCGCGACCGCCTGCAGTTCCTGGTCAACGTGGGGCTGGAATACCTGACTCTGGAACGCAGTGCGGAAACCCTCTCCGGGGGCGAGGCACAACGTATTCGCCTGGCCAGCCAGATTGGCGCGGGACTGGTCGGCGTCATGTACGTGCTGGATGAGCCTTCCATCGGCCTGCACCAGCGCGACAACGAGCGTCTGCTCAATACCCTCACCCGTCTGCGCGATCTGGGCAACACAGTACTGGTGGTAGAGCATGATGAGGACGCCATCCGTCTTGCCGACCATGTGATCGACATCGGCCCCGGCGCCGGCGTGCATGGTGGCAAGGTCGTTGCCCAGGGCACAGCCAAACAGGTCGCCGACAACCCGGACTCCCTGACCGGCGACTATTTGTCCGGCCGCAAGACGATTGCAGTGCCTAAACAACGCCGCCAGAACCCGGACGATAACTGGCTAACCCTGCACGGTGCCACCGGTAATAATCTCAAGGGACACCCCCTGAACATTCCGGTGGGCCTGTTTACCTGCATCACCGGGGTCTCCGGCTCCGGCAAATCCACCCTGATCAACAGCACCCTCTATCCCCTGGCCGCCACTAAACTGAACAAGGCGACCACCCTGAAGGCATCGCCCCATGAGGCCATTGAGGGACTGGAGCATTTCGACAAGGTGGTGGATATCGACCAGAGCCCTATCGGCCGCACGCCGCGCTCCAACCCTGCCACCTATACCGGTATCTTCACGCCGGTGCGCGAGCTCTTTGCCGGCACCCAGGAAGCCCGTGCCCGCGGTTACAAGCCCGGTCGTTTCAGTTTCAACGTGAAAGGCGGTCGCTGTGAAGCCTGTCAGGGTGATGGGGTTATCAAGGTAGAAATGCACTTCCTGCCGGATATCTATGTGCCCTGTGAGGTCTGCGAAGGGAAACGCTACAACCGGGAAACCCTGGAGATCACCTATAAAGGCAAGAACATCTTCGAGGTGCTGGATCTGACCATCGAAGACGCCCGGGAATTCTTTGATGCGGTGCCCTCCCTGGCCCGCAAGCTGCAGACCCTGATGGATGTGGGCCTGAGCTATGTAAAACTGGGGCAGGCGGCCACCACCCTGTCCGGCGGCGAAGCCCAGCGGGTCAAGCTGGCCAAGGAACTGTCCCGCCGGGACACCGGCAACACCCTCTATATTCTCGACGAGCCCACCACCGGCCTGCATTTCGCGGATATCCAGTTGTTACTGGACGTGCTCAACCGGTTGGCCAATCATGGCAACTCCGTGGTGGTGATCGAACACAACCTGGATGTGATCAAGACCGCCGACTGGATCGTGGATCTGGGCCCGGAAGGGGGCGACGGCGGGGGCGAGATCATCGCAGAAGGCACGCCGGAGGAAGTGGCGAAAGTGAAAGGCAGCCACACCGGTCGTTTCCTGAAAGGCATGCTGAAATAGGTCTATCCGTGAACGGCAGCACACTTTCCGGCAACGTCACACAGCCGCAGTGCGCTGCCCATCTCACCGTCATAAAGCCGCGGCACAATCCGTTTCATTCTTCTTTCGTGAGACATATCATGAAACGGATAGTGGCACTGAAAGCGTGCATCACCACCCTGGCCATCGGCCTTGCCGCTGCTGCCTGTGCCAGTCACGGACCGAAAGACAGCGTTGAACTGGGCCCTCGCCCCTATTATCTGGTCGCTGACATGGACGCTGGACCGCTGAAGCAGGCGCTGCAGGAATGCGCCAGCCAGCGACGCCCACAGCAAAGCAGCGACTTCTCCATCGGCCACCGTGGTGCCCCGCTCCAATTCCCCGAGCACACCGAGGAATCCTATCGGGCCGCCGCACGCATGGGTGCCGGTATCGTTGAATGTGATGTGACCTTCACCAAGGACCGCGAGCTGGTCTGTAGACACTCCCAGTGCGACCTGCACACCACCACCAATATTCTCGAAACCGATCTGGCCAGCCAGTGCAGCGAACCGTTTACTCCCTTTGATGGCAGCAATCCGGCCAGTGCCCGTTGCTGCACCAGTGACATCACCCTGGCCGAGTTCAAGACGCTCAAGGGCAAAATGGACGGTGCCAATCCCCGTGCCACGACCGTGCAAGACTATCTGAAGGGCACGGCAAGCTGGCGCACAGACCTATACGGCCAAAAAGGCACCCTTCTCAGTCACCGGGAGAGCATCACCCTGTTGCGCGAGCTCGGGGTAAAGATGACACCGGAACTGAAAGCCCCTCAGGTTGCAATGCCCTATGAAGGGGAATACCGCCAGCAGGACTATGCGCGCCAGCTGATCGAGGAATACCAGCAAGCCGGGGTCTCCCCTCGGCAAGTGTATCCGCAATCCTTCAACCTGGAAGACGTGCGCTACTGGATCAATCATCATCCCCGTTACGGGCAGCAGGCGGTGTATCTGGACGGCCGTGACAGCCAGGGACTGGACCCTCAAAACCCGGGCACCTGGCAGCCCGATATGGATACGCTGGCAGGCTATGGCGTGAACATTATTGCCCCGCCCCTGTGGATGCTGGTGACAACCGACAGGCGCAATCGCATTGTTGCCAGCCCCTATGCCCGGGCTGCCCGCAATGCCGGCCTGGATATCATCGCCTGGTCCCTGGAACGCTCCGGCCCCCTGACCAACGGTGGTGGCTGGTACTACCAGAGCGTTAAACCGGCTATCAACAACGACTGCGACACCCTGACACTGCTGGATGTATTGGCAAGGGACGTGGGCGTTATCGGTGTCTTTTCCGACTGGCCCGCCACCACCACCTTTTATGCAAACTGCCGCAAACTGCGGGGCAAGCCATAAGCGCACAAGACTGGCGCAGGTGCACCAGCAACGCACCGATCCGCTCCAGAATGGGGCGACAATACCCGCAGACCGGCAAATCACACTGGCACGTTTTCTGCTTCGATCTCATGGACCTGGAGCCGTGACCGCAGAAAACCGTGATCCGCTTCTTTCGGCAACCATTCAGAGGAGTATATGCAATGGACGCCACCCCCAATCACCGCTGGTTGATGCAATACAACATTGTCAATCTGGTGAATCAGTGCCGTCGACTGATTCGTGCCGAATTTGACGAGAGCCTGTCACTGACCGATCCGGCACTCCGTCAGAAGCTTGCCCATTACGCTGGTCATACCCGCTCCCAGGGAATGCAAAGGCTCTACGGAGAAATTCGTCTGGCACTTCTGGAGCTGGAGGGAGAGGATCCGCCCTTGAGCCATTCCCCCGGCCCTGGCGCTCGCCTGTACCGCGGACAACCGGTTGACCCCAGCCCCGAGAGCAAAAGCAAGGACGATGGGGCAAACCCACGCCTGCGCAAGGGCCTGGTCTATCGTGGCCAAAAGGTTGCCCAGGGGTAATACGAGGACTGGATGCGGCGAATCAGGCGGAAAACTGGAAGATGCTCAAATCCAGAGGCAGGCTTTCCCCCAGCCACATGACCAGCTCCGTATGGTCGCGTAAATCATCGCCACTCAGCCCGTGGACGAAGATAGTCAGGCCGTTTCGACTGGCCATCAACCAGGGAATCACTTCACCCGCCAGACGGCGAGGAATGGATAGCTGGCAACTCCAGCATGGATGCGGGCCCACCGGCTTGCGGTGCATCTGGCCCATGGGTATATCAAAACGCTGATGGGCAGCCTGACAGAGCGCAGCCGCCTGGGAGAAGGTGGATTCGTCAAAATAGACGTGTGCGTGAAATCCGTTGATTGCCATAGACACTGCCCCCGAGGTGTTTTCAGCCTCACTGACAGCATAGTACAAGCCACCCGGCTTGCGACAGACATAAAAAAACCGGGCTGTTAGCCCGGTTTTTTTGAAGCATGGAACGCTTACTCTTCGTCAGCGTCCGCCAGCTCAGGGCGATCCACCAGCTCAACATAGGCCATCGGTGCGTTGTCACCGGCACGGAAGCCCATTTTGAGGATACGTACGTAGCCGCCAGGACGGCTCTGGTAACGGGGACCCAGCTCGTTGAACAGCTTACCAACCACTTCCTTGGAGCGGGTGCGGTCGAAAGCCAGACGACGGTTCGCTACCGAGTCTTCCTTGGCCAGAGTGATCAACGGCTCAGCCACACGACGCAGCTCTTTGGCCTTCGGCAGAGTGGTCTTGATCACTTCGTGCTCCAGCAGAGACACGGCCATGTTACGGAACATCGCCTGACGATGAGAGCTGTTCCGATTCAGTTTTCTGCCGCTTTTGCGATGACGCATGATTCTGTTCCTATGTTCAGGGGCGCTTCACAGCGTCCACAACAACTAACTTAGCGCAATTTGGTGTTCAGCCGGTCGTCGTCACGAAGACTGACCGGGGGCCAGTTTTCCAGACGCATACCCAGCGACAGGCCTTTGGAAGCCAGCACGTCCTTGATCTCGGTGAGCGACTTCTTGCCCAGATTCGGGGTTTTCAGCAGCTCAACCTCGGTACGCTGTACCAGATCGCCGATGTAGTAAATGTTCTCGGCCTTCAGGCAGTTGGCGGAACGGACGGTCAGTTCCAGATCATCTACCGGGCGCAGCAGGATGGGATCGATTTCTTCGCGTTCCTGCTTCGGTTCTGGCTTGGCATCCTGTTCCAGATCCACGAATACCGCAATCTGTTGCTGCAGGATGGTAGCAGCGCGGCGAATCGCTTCTTCCGGATCGATGGTGCCATCGGTTTCCAGATCAATAACCAGCTTGTCCAGGTCAGTGCGCTGCTCCACACGGGCAGCCTCAACCACATAAGCCACACGACGTACCGGGCTGTAGCTGGCGTCCAGCTGCAGACGGCCAATGCCACGGGTCTCGTCGTCATCAGACTGACGTGCGTCGGCAGCTACATAGCCACGACCTTTCTGCACTTTCAGCTTCACACGCAATTCGGTGTCACCGGTAATGGTGCAGATCACGTGATCCGGGTTGACGATCTCAACACTGTGATCACGCTGGATATCACTCGCGGTAACAACGCCCGGGCCTTTCTTGACCAGTTCGAGAGTCGCTTCTTCGCGATCTTCCATCTTCAGAGCAACGCCCTTCAGGTTCAGCAGGATGTTGATCACATCTTCCTGCACCCCTTCGATGGAGGAGTATTCATGCTGTACCCCGTCGATCTCCACTTCGGTGATCGCACAGCCGGGCATACTGGAGATCAGGATGCGACGCAGCGCAGTCCCCAGGGTGTGGCCAAAGCCACGCTCCAGCGGTTCCAGAACCACTTTGGCGTGGGTCTGGTTGATCGCGTTGACCGCGATCGAGCGGGGCGTGAGAAAGTCGTTCACGGCGGTCATAGAGATCCCTCAGGCAGTCCTTACTTGGAGTACAGCTCGACGATCAGGTTTTCGTTGATCTCGGCAGGCAGGTCGATACGCTCAGGCTTCGCCTTGTAGGTACCTTCCAGCTTCTTCTCGTCAACTTCGATCCAGGGCATAAAGCCACGCTGCTGAGCCAGCTCCATGGCGTTTTTCACGCGCAACTGAGCTTTGGACTTCTCGCGAACGGTGATGATGTCACCGGGCTTGACCTGATAGGAAGCCACATTGACAGACTGACCGTTGACCAGAATCGCACGGTGGCTAACCAGCTGACGCGCTTCGGCGCGGGTGGAGCCGAAGCCCATGCGGTAAACCACGTTATCCAGACGACCTTCCAGAAGTTGCAGCAGGACTTCGCCGGTTGCACCCTTGGAAGAGGCGGCTTTCTTGTAGTAGCTGCGGAACTGCTTTTCCAGTACACCGTAGGTACGACGAACTTTCTGCTTCTCACGCAGCTGCACACCGTAGTCGGACAAACGAGCCGGACGACGACCGCTTGCGCCAGCTGCCTGCCCCGGAGCCTGCTCCGCTTTACACTTGGATTCCAGAGGGCGGATACCGCTCTTCAGGAACAGATCGGTGCCTTCACGACGGGAAAGCTTGCACTTGGGACCGATGTATCTTGCCATCTTGCTTTAACTCCCGTTACACGCGACGCTTTTTGGGCGGACGACAGCCGTTATGCGGAATCGGCGTAACGTCCTCAATATGGGTAATCTTGTAGCCACAGCCATTCAGGGCACGAATGGAAGATTCGCGACCCGGGCCCGGGCCTTTTACCCGTACTTCCAAATTCTTGAGACCGTAGTCCTTGGCAGCGTTGCCCGCGTTTTCAGCCGCCACCTGGGCAGCAAACGGGGTGCTTTTACGGGAACCACGGAAACCAGCGCCACCGGAGGTCGCCCAGGACAACGCATTGCCCTGACGATCAGTGATGGTGATGATGGTATTGTTGAAGGATGCGTGCACGTGGGCGATACCGTCTGCAACGGTACGCGTTACCTTCTTACGACGTGCGCCACTATCTTTCTTTGACTTAGCCATAATGCCTATCCAAATCCAGCCGCTGACGTTTCAGCTTATTTGCGAATCGGTTTACGCGGACCTTTACGGGTCCGAGCATTGGTCTTGGTACGCTGGCCACGCAGTGGCAAGCCGCGACGATGACGAATACCACGGTAGCAACCGAGGTCCATC
>NZ_LWEJ01000008.1:0-7752 GCF_001635525.1 Alcanivorax sp. HI0007 | reverse complement strand
CCCCTCCCAGCCAATGGCGAACCACATAGACGGTGACAAAGCCGCTGCCCATGAACGCCAGAGTGGCCACCAGTGAGCGCGGGGAGAGTCGGGAAATGCCACAGACCCCGTGGCCGCTGGTGCAGCCGGCGCCGTAGCGGGTGCTGATGCCGACAATCAGCCCGGCAAGGATCAACAGCGGCCAGTCCGCCGCAATGATCAATGGGGGCAGGGTGGTTGCCAGGCCCCACAGCAGCGGGGCAGCGACCATGCCCAGCACAAAGGCCAGTCGCCAGCCCCGGTCACCGGGGGCGGGGCGCAGCAGGCCGCCGACAATGCCACTGATGCCGGCAATGCGGCCGTTGGCATGAATAAAGAGGGCGGCGGCCAGCCCGATCAGGGCGCCGCCGGCCAGGGCCGACCCGGGCGTAAAGGCTTGCCAGTCGATGGTCATCGGGTGTCTCCACAAAACAGGGCGTACAGGGTTTCCAGCACGGCCAGGGCCTTGGGGTCGGCAATGGAATAATGCATCTGCTTGCCGTCCCGGCGACTTGCCACCAGCCCTTCCCGGCGAAGAACGCCCAGCTGTTGGGACAGGGAGGGTTGGTAAACGCCAACTAATTCTTCCAGCTCGCTGACGCTGCGCTCGCCCTCGGTGAGCTGGCAGAGCAACAAAAGCCGATCCGGGTGTGACAGGGCCTTGAGCAGCTGACTGGCTTCGGTGGCGTTATCGCGCAGGGCATCCATATCCAGAGTTTGCATGACACTTCCATAAAATATATTTAAATAAAATATATAATGAATGATCAGGATCATGCAAGGGGCTGACGGATAACCGCTATCTCGTCGCCTGATTAGCCGTTGGCGCTTTGCCTGTCACGCGAAGCGGCGTGGCGTTCCTGGTTTCGCTTTGCAAGCAAAGCGCCAACGCGACCCGAGCGGCTGGACCGGCTGGACCGGCTAGACCGGCAGCACACCATAGTAGACGGCGAAGAAATGGCAGACACTGCCGCCCATGACGAACAGGTGCCAGATAGCGTGGTTAAAGGGAATAAAGCGGTCGGCCAGGTAGAAAATCACCCCGGCGGTGTAGGTGATGCCGCCGGCCAGGATCAGCCAGAATCCCAGGTCATTCAATTTGGTGGTCAGCTCCCCGGACGCAACCAGGATCAGCCAGCCCATGGCCAGGTAAATGCCCACCCGCATCAGCTTGAAACGGTGGCCGTACATGGCCTTGAGACCGATACCGATAAGTGCCAGTGTCCAGATCACTGCAAACAGGATCCAGCCGGTCTGGCCACGCAAATTCACCAGCAGGAAAGGCGTATAGGTGCCGGCAATCAAGCCGTAGATGGCGCAGTGATCGAGCATCTTGAACACCGCCCGCCACTTCGGGTTGCGCAGGCTGTGGTAAAGCGCGCTGGCACTGTAGAGCAGGATCAGGCTGGCGCCAAAAATACTGAAACCGACGATTTTCCAGGGGTCGCCCTGCAGACTGGCGGCAACCACCAGCACCACGGTGCCGGCCACACTCAGGGCTGCGCCGATGCCGTGCGTCCAACCGTTCAACCATTCTTCCAGAATAGAGTAATCCGTTTCCGGTTGTGGGGTTGCGGGCATTGACGGCATCTTCTTTCCAGTGAGAGGAGACTGCATCATGCCGAGCGTTCACGGCGCCTGTAAAGCGCCAATTCAGGCAGAGGTGCAGATCGGCGTTCCCTATCGAGGCAATGAATTCATTTTCCTGTCGATGCGAGGATTGTGGCGTTACGGTCAACACATGGCATGGCGAAGCGGGGTTGAAGTCGCTGTCCCCGAGGCCATGTAAGGAAACAGCGGGAGAGTCTCCCGCCGCACATTCGCACAGCAAGGAGCCACGCAATGATTGAGCACAACAAGCAGGTTGCCGAGCAGTTGAGCAAGTTACTGGCGGAGAGTTATACCCTCTACCTGAAAACCCACAAGTATCACTGGAACGTGACCGGACCCATGTTCCACAGCCTGCATCTGCTTTTCGAGCAGCAGTACACCGAGCTGGCGCTGGCGGTAGACACCATTGCCGAGCGAATCCGCGCACTGGGCTGGAAGGCGCCGGGTAGCTATGCGGAGTTCGCCAAGTTGTCCACGGTGAAAGACGCGGTGGGCGACCCGTCTGCCAGTGACATGATCCGAGAGCTGGCGCAGGACCACCGCACCGTTGCCGAGCAGGCCAATCGGGTCTTGAAACTGGCCGGCGAGCACGAGGATGAGGGGTCTTCCACGGTAGCCAGTGACCGCATCGAGATTCACGAAAAGGCGGCCTGGATGCTGTCCGCCCATCTCGACTGATAGTTAAAGGCAATTGATAAAATAGAGGCAATCCGTTTTCCAGATCAATAGAGGGTGGCTATTATTGAATGCATAGCAAATGAGCCACCCTCTAATCGGCACAAGGAGTGCAACCATGCTGGAAAATCGTGCAGGACAACGCGTCCCCCAAGTCACCTTCCGGACCCGTGAAGGAAATGAATGGCAGGACGTGACCACCGACGACCTGTTTCAGGGGAAAACCGTGGTGGTGTTCGCCCTGCCCGGGGCCTTTACGCCGACCTGCTCCTCCACCCACCTGCCCCGTTATAACGAACTGGCGCCGGTGTTGAAGGTCAACGGTGTCGACGACATTGTGTGCCTTTCCGTGAATGACGGCTTCGTCATGAACGCCTGGGCCGGCGACCAGGCTGCCGGCAACATCCGTTTCATTCCGGATGGTAACGGCGAGTTCACCGACAAGATGGGCATGCTGGTGGACAAGCAGGATCTGGGTTTTGGGCCCCGTAGCTGGCGGTATTCCATGCTGGTGAAAGACGGGGTGATTGACCGCATGTTTATCGAGCCGGAAAAACCTGGCGACCCGTTCGAGGTCTCCGATGCGGACACCATGCTCAATTACATCAATGGCGAAGCGGCCCTGCCCAAGCGGGTCACCGTTTTCACCAAACCGGGCTGCCCGCACTGCACCCGAGCCAAGAAGGCGCTGGCCGATAACGGCTACGCGTTCGAGGAAATCGAATTGGGCAGCCGGGGGCTGAGCTACAGCACCCTGGCGGCGGTCACTGGTGCTGGCACCACGCCGCAGGTGTATATCGAAGGCGAACGCATTGGCGGCGCCGATGAGCTGGAAGCCTGGCTCAAGGCCTGATCAGGCCGCAAGCCTGGTAAAGAGCAACCCCGTGACGCGCTCACCGTCACCGCACGGCGGGCAGGGTGGACCCACCCGCCATGCACCTTACTTCCCCCCTTGGGTCGACGCCTGTCGGCCCTTTTTTTTACGGTAAATCCCTGCAGTTTTGCGAGAGGTAGGGTGCCACTGAGCCCAAGGCGAACTGCACCATCAAGCGCCGGGTCGGTGCAGTTCGCCTCAGGCTCAGTGGCACCCTGCGCAATCGGTGGTGGCGGTCAGGGATTCAGGGTTAGGGTTTCATCATTCGGAAGCCGTTTCCCTACACAAAGACACCACAGTCATTTCAGGTCAGAATCCGGTAGGGTTTTGAATAGGCTTCACGACACGGCGGCAAGTTGTGTGATAATTGGTACTGGTTAGTACCATGGAATCGGGAGAGCACGCATGGCACGTTTCTGGGCACTGGTTGGCCTGTCTCTGGTGATGGCGGGATGTGGTGATGAGCCGCCTGCACAGGCGCCGTTACCGCAGCCGGTGAAACTGTACACGGTGAATGGCGATGGTGCCGGGCAGCTGCGGCATTACCCGGGGCGGGTAGTGGCGACCGAAGGGTCACAGCTGGCGTTCCGGGTGTCCGGGCAGCTGGTCAAGCTGCCGGTGCGTGCGGGTGAACAGGTGAAGAAGGGGCAGCTGCTGGCGGCCCTGGATCCGGCGGATTTCAACAACCAGCTGGCGGACCGCCAGGCACAGTATGATCTGGCCGAAAGTCAGTATCAGCGAGCCATCAGCCTGCGCGAGCGCGGGGTGATTTCCGAAGCCCAGTTTGACGAGTTACAGGCCAAACGCCGCCAGGCCCGGGCTGCCCTGAGTCAGGCCCGTGACAATGTGGACTATACCCGTCTCAAGGCACCCTATGAGGGTACCGTGGCGCGCACCGAGGTGGAGAATTTCCAGTTTGTGCAGGCCAAGGAACCGATCCTCTATCTGCAGGGTGACGATAACATCGATATCGAGTTCGCCGTGTCCGAACGCTTTTTCACCAACCTGAGGGAAGGCGGCGAAGACTATCAGCCGACGGTGCGTTTTGAAGGGGCGCCCAACCGTACCTTCAAGGCCAGCTATAAAGAGCATGAAGCCAGCGCGGATGCGCGTACCCAGACCTACAACATCACCCTGACCATGGCTAACCCGGAAGGCCTGCTGGTGCTGCCGGGTATGAGCGTGGATGTGGCCATCGACCTGAGCCAGATCCGCAAGGCCTCCGCGGATCACTTGCAGGTGCCGGTGGAAGCGGTGTTCAAACAGGACGGCAAGGAAGGAGCCTTCGTCTGGCGCTATCAGGCGCAGGACCAGGAGGGAACAGTGACCGCGGTGCCGGTCATGCTCGGCCAGGTTGTCGGTGACGGGGTGGAAATCCTGGACGGCCTGCAAGCCGGGGATCGGGTGGTCAGTGCCGGCGTTCACCATCTTGAAGAGGGTCAGACGGTCCGTGAGCTGGTGAAAGAGCGGGGACTGTAAATGAATATCGCCGCCTACAGCATCCGTCATCGCGTCGTTAGCTGGCTATTCACTCTGGTGCTGCTGGTGGGCGGGATCGTCAGTTTTACCCGGCTGGGTCAGTTGGAAGATCCGGAGTTCACCATCAAGACGGCCATGGTGATTACCAGCTACCCGGGGGCGTCGCCCCGTCAGGTGGAAGAGGAAGTGACCCTGCCGGTGGAGATGGCCATCCAGAATCTTCCCTATGTGGATTACGTCACTTCCATCTCCAGCAATGGGCTGTCCCAGGTACAGGTGGAGATGAAACCCACCTACCGGTCCAGCCAGCTCAAACAGATCTGGGACGAGTTACGGCACAAGCTCACGGACCTGCAACCTGAGTTACCGCCGGGAGCCGGCACCATTCAGGTCATGGATGACTTTGGTGATGTGTACGGTATTTTGCTGGCCATTACCGGGGACGGTTACCGCTATCAGGACATGCAGGATTACGCCGACTACCTGACCCGGGAGCTGGTGCTGGTGAAAGGCGTGGGCAAGGTGGTGGTAGGGGGCCAGCGCCAGGAGCAGGTGCTGGTGGAAATCTCCCGCACCCGGCTGGCGTCACTGGGCATCAGCCCGGAACGGATCTTTTCCCTGTTGCAGACCCAGAATACGGTCAACCCGGCGGGCAAGGTCAGAGTCGGTGACGAGTACATCCGCATCTACCCCACCGGGGAATTTCCCACCGTCCAGGATATGGGGGATCTGCTGATTTCCGAACCGGGCGCGGATGAGCTGGTTTACCTGCGCGATGTGGCCACCATTGAACGGGGCTACGCGGAGGTGCCGGATCATCTTTACCGCTTTAATGGTGAGGCGGCCCTGACCCTGGGGATTTCGTTCTCCAAGGGCGTCAATGTGGTGGAAGTGGGCGCGCGGGTAGAACAGCGTCTGGCTGAGCTGGAGTACCAGCGACCGGCGGGTATGGAGCTGGCCACGGTCTACAACCAGCCCGAAGAGGTCGACAGTTCAGTGGGGGCCTTCCTGCTCAACCTGGGCGAGGCCATTGCCATCGTTATCGTGGTGCTGCTGGTGTTCATGGGGGTGCGCTCCGGTCTGTTGATGGGGGGCGTCTTGCTGCTCACCATCCTTGGCACCTTTATCGTCATGAAAATGCTGGCCATTGATCTGCAGCGGATTTCCCTGGGCGCACTGATTATTGCCCTGGGGATGCTGGTGGATAACGCCATCGTGGTCACCGAAGGCATCCTGGTGGGCATGAAGCGGGGCATGTCGAAACTGGAAGCGGCGGTGGATATTGTCCGCCAGACTATCTGGCCACTGCTGGGGGCCACGGTGATTGCCATCATGGCGTTCGCGCCCATTGGTCTTTCCGAGGATGCCACGGGGGAATACACCAATACCCTGTTCTGGGTGTTGCTGATTTCGTTGCTGCTCAGCTGGATCACAGCGGTGACCCTGGTGCCGTTCTTTGCCGACCTGTTCTTCTCCGACAAGGATGTGGGCGGTGCCGAGGGGGAGGCCGAAGACCCCTACAAAGGGAAAATCTTTGTCATCTATCGGCGTTTGCTGGACCGGGCCATTCACCACCGGGTGCTCACCCTGAGCGGCATGGGCATCCTGCTGGTCGCAGCGGTGGTGGGCTTCGGCGCAGTCAAACAGGCCTTCTTCCCGCCCTCCAATACCCCCATGTTTCTGGTGGACTACTGGCTGCCCCAGGGCAGTGATATTCGTGCCACCCGCGAGGCGGTGGAGCGTCTGGAGTCATCGCTACTGGATATGGACGAAGTCACCGGGGTGACCAGTACCATCGGTCGCGGCGCCGAGCGATTCATGCTGCCCTATAATCCGGAAAAGAGTTACCCCAGCTATGCCCAATTGATTGTTCAGGTGGGCGAACGGGAGCAGATTGATGCGGCCCTGTCTGCCACCCGGAAACTGATCGGCGAAGAGCACCTGCAGGCCTTTGCCAAGGTAAAACGCCTGATGATCGGTCCCAGCCCGCCGGCGTCCATCGAGGCCCGTTTCAGCGGCCCGGACCCTCAGACGTTGCGCGAATTGGGGCTGAAGGCCCAAGCGATCATGCGCGCCGACGGCGGTCTTGAGAGCATTCGACATGACTGGCGTCAGCAGGAAAAAGTGATTCGTCCCCAGTTTCAGGAGGCCCAGGCCCGCCGTGCCGGCATCAGCCGGGAAGACCTGGACAATACCCTGGCCCTGAATTTCAGCGGCCGCACTGTCGGCCTGTACCGGGACGGTAGTCAGTTGTTGCCCATTGTGGCGCGGCCCCCGGAAGAGGAGCGGCTCAGTGCCGATAACCTGAACGATGTGCAGGTGTGGTCGCCGGTCTATACCACCTATATCCCGATTACCCAGGTGGTGTCCGATTTTCGCACGGAGTGGGAGAACGCGCTGATTCTGCGTCGTGACCGCAAGCGGACTCTCACCGTGCAGGCGGAGCCGGATGTGCTCGGTGATGAAACCGCCGACCAGGTGCTGCGCCGGATCCGCCCGGCCATTGCCGAGCTGGAATTGCCACCGGGGTATTCCCTGGCCTGGGGTGGGGAATATGAAGCCTCGAAAGATGCCCAGGCAGCCGTATTCGGCAGCCTGCCCATGGGCTACCTGTTCATGTTCATCATTACCATGCTGCTGTTTGATTCCCTGCGCCAGCCGCTGGTGATCTGGGCCACGGTGCCGCTGGCCATTATCGGCGTCACCCTGGGCCTGTTGCTGCTCAATGCCCCCTTCGGCTTCATGGCCCTGCTGGGCTTTCTCAGCTTGTCCGGCATGCTGGTGAAGAACGGCATCGTGCTGGTGGAGCAGATCAAGCTGGAGATGGAATCCCTGCCGCCGTTTGAGGCGGTGGTGACAGCGTCCATTTCCCGGGTGCGACCGGTGTGCATGGCGGCAGTGACTACCATCCTGGGCATGATCCCGCTGTTGTTCGATGCCTTCTTCGAATCCATGGCGGTGGTGATCATGTTCGGCCTGGGCTTCGCCACCATCCTGACGCTGATTGTGGTGCCGGTGCTTTATACCCTGGCCTATGGCATCAAGCCGGGGCGGGAGGAGCATGTGTGAACCCTGTCTGTAGGGGCGGGGTGCTC
>NZ_LWEJ01000007.1:0-9383 GCF_001635525.1 Alcanivorax sp. HI0007 | reverse complement strand
ACCGTGAAGGCTGCTCCAGGCGAAAAACAAACGACACCAGATACACAAACACCGGGGCGCAATACATCAAGGTCGCGGCCACGGCCACGCTGCCCCGGGAAATACTGAGAAAATAGAACGCGAAATTACCCGCCACCCCCAGGCCGGCAACGCTGGACCAGAGCCATAATCGGCGGCTCCTCAGGCCATGGCCGGCGGGCTGCAGAACCAGCCAGACCAGCACAAACAGCAGTCCGATGGCGCCCCGGTAGAAAGACACCAGCAAGGCGCCCCAGCCTTCGGCCATGAGCACACCACCGAGGCCGCCGGACAGCCCCCAGCACAGGGCTGCCACAATCACCAGGGCTGTGCTCACGCGCGCCATTTGCCCTCCTGTCGCCCGGCAACAGGTGACCCGGGCGACCATCAACGCACCAACACGCAAGCCTCATTTGCCATGGGCTCTCAGCAACCACTGAAACGCAGAATATTTCGCGATGCAACCGGCAGGAGGCATCGTTAATGGGCAGGGAGAGAAAGAAGGGGAAGAGGCTGACATCAGGGTTACTCCGTGATGCCAGCCGATGATGCAACGGCGGGAAACGTCAGGCGGAGGCGGCCGCTTCCTGCTCCGCCAAAAAGCTGTCGATCTGCAGCAGCAACTCACGGTTGTCGTGATCCCAGGGATGGAACCCCGGGCGGAAGTAATCCAGGTAGTTACCAATCTGCTTACGCAGCATGCCGATATCACCGAAGGTGTAGTGGAAAAACTTCTGCCAGCCCTTCCAGTCCGTCAGCTTGCCCTGCTCACGCAGCACTTCCAGGAACACCGGAATCACCAGCCCCCAGAACACCACCGTGGCCAGGCCCAGTCCGAAACAGCGCAGCCCGTAGGCACCAACCCCTTTGCCCATGACCGCCGTCCAGACATCAAACGCCACGGCCTTGTGCTCGGTTTCTTCCAGGGCATGCCAGCGCCACAAGGCGGCATAGGCGGGATCAGCACCATCCACTACCCGAGGATCACTCAACACACTATCCGCCAGCAGGCCGGTGAAATGCTCCAGGGCGATGGTGCCACTCAGGGACACCGGCGCACTGTATTTGTTGAACCTCTTCAGGACACCTTCCACCAGGCGCTCGAATTTCGGCGCCACTGACGACACCGCAAAGAGGGCATCGTTATATTCTTCATGCTCGCGCCCGTGCATGGCTTCCTGGCCGATGAAGGCGGTCACCGCCTTCTTGAGCTCAGGATCGGTAATCTGGTCCCGGTAGGCCCGCACACTGTCGATAAAAAAGCGCTCGCCCACCGGCAGAACGGTGGAAAAGGTATTCAGGAAGGCCGTCAGCACCGGCCCACCGGCAGTGTGCCAGTCGGAAATCCGCCTGGGGTCCAGATTGAATCGCAGGCTCCTGCGCGTCGGCACCAACATGGGCGTTGCCCGGGTGTTATCGGTTACCAGACGCAGCGCTGCAGACAGTTTTTTCATTGTTATCTCCGTTGATCATCACGCCCGAGACATACACACACAGCCCGTGCCCGGGAAAAGCATGGCTATTATCTAAACATACGCAGGAACACTTGGCACGATGACAAAACTTGCATCCGAAAGCACCATTCAGGGAGCTCTTGCGACGTTCCCTTGCCCGGCAGCCGCTTACCCGGCAACGCGATTTCGGGGTACCCTCTATTTTCTCCCGATACCATTTACTGCCATGCACCTTCCGCTCCTGCCACTCGCCCTGCTCTCACTTGCCGCCTTGCCCGCTGTCGCCGACGAGCAGGACTGCAGGCTGGACATCCTGCACAGCGCCATCGAGACCACCCACACCTTCAACCTGACTGTCAGCTGCCGGGGTAACTACACACCCCTGACTTACCTCCTCCGAGCCAAACGCCGCGTGAACGGGGTAACGCTTACTGACAGCCAGAGTGGAACCCTGAACATTCATGGTGACAGCAAAACCGTGGGGGACATCCAGATTGATCTGAAGCCCGGCGACCATATCGAACTGGAAGGCAGAATCCTTCAGGCCTGTGAAGTCCTGGGCGAAACACGCCTGGAATTTACCCGCTGATAACAGCGGCTATCCGCCATCGCGACCTGCTACAGCCGTCACACAAACAATACTTACTGACGGAAAACCCCGGTGCTAATCTGTCTGTCGAGCGCAGGGATCCATGCTGATACCGCTGACGCAAACCGCTGAGCAACACCGCCGCGATCCTCGAACGGCACCCACCGCGAATAACAGACAATAAAAGGAAGCCCGCATGGACAACGAGTTCGATTACCTCATCATCGGTGGTGGCTCCGCCGGCTGCGCCCTGGCCGGACGGCTCAGTGAAGACCCGGACACCCGCGTCTGTCTGCTGGAAGCCGGTGGCAAGGGGGACGGTCTGCTGGTCAATGTGCCCTCCGGTGCGGTAGCTATGCTCTCCAGGCCCATCAACAACTGGGTGCTGGAAACGGTTCCGCAAAAAGGCCTCAATGGTCGCCAGGGCTTCCAGCCCCGGGGCAAATGCCTGGGCGGCTCGTCCGCCATCAATGCCATGGTCTATATTCGTGGCCATCGCGAGGACTACGATCACTGGGCGGCCCTGGGCAATGACGGCTGGTCCTACAAGGATGTGCTGCCCTATTTCCGCCTCAATGAACACAACGAACGTATCGATAACGACTACCACGGCACCGACGGTCCGCTCTGGGTCAGCGACAGCCGTACCGACAACCCGTTCCAGGACTACTTTCTGGACGCTGCCCGGGAATGCGATATCCCCATTACCGATGACTTCAACGGCGCCGAGCAGGAAGGCGCCGGGGTCTATCAGGTCACCCAGAAAGACGGCGAACGCTGGAGCAGTGCCCGGGCTTACCTGTTCCCGCATATGGATCGCAGCAACCTGACCGTGGAAACCAACGCCCAGGTTCAGCGCATTGTCTTCGACGGCAAACGTGCTGTGGGTGTGGAATTCAAGCAAGGCAAGCAGCTGCGCACCGCCTCGGCCCGCAAGGAAGTGCTGCTGTCCGCCGGCGCCTTTCAGTCCCCGCAACTGCTGATGCTATCCGGGGTGGGAGATAGCGAGGAACTGAAAAAGCACAACATCCCCGTGGTGCATCATCTTCCTGGCGTGGGCAAGAACCTGCAGGATCATCCGGATTTCATTTTCGGCTACACCACCGACAGCCCTGCCACTTTTGGTCTGTCACCGGCGGGCATGTGGCGGGCGCTAATGGCCATGGGCACCTATCGCAAGGAACGACGTGGCCTGTGGACCTCCAACTTCGCCGAAGCCGGGGCCTTCCTGAAAACCCGGCCAGAGCTTACTGCCCCGGATCTGCAGCTACACATGGTCACTGCCCTGGTGGATGATCATGGCCGCAAGATGCACTTCACCCAGGGTTACTCCTGCCACGTGTGCCTGCTGCGCCCGCGCAGCCGGGGGAGCGTGCAGCTGGCCAGCGCCAACCCGGATGACCTGCCCCTGATCGACCCGGCCTTCCTGGAAGACCCCCAGGATCTGGAAGACATGGTGCAAGGCTACAAGATCACCAAGAAAATCATGGAAGCGCCGTCACTCAAACGCTGGATGAAGAAAGACATGTTCACCGCCAACGTGAAGAGCGACGATGAGATTCGCGACGTGATCCGCCAGCGCGCCGACACCGTTTACCACCCGGTGGGCTCCTGCAAGATGGGCACCGATGAACAGGCGGTGGTCGACCCGCAATTGCGCGTTCATGGCATCGAAGGCTTGCGTGTCATCGATGCGTCCATCATGCCCACCCTGATCGGCGGCAACACCAATGCGCCGGCCATGATGATTGCGGAGAAAGCAGTGGATATGATTCGGGGGAAGAGCCGGATCCGCCAGGAATAAAAAAACCTGAGCGCCCCGCCGCCGGGGCGCTCACCCCGCGCCTACATAAATGCTGCAAATGGCTCACGAACACCCCCCCTCTTTCTGTGAAATTTCCCCCAGCCAGAATCGCTCGGGGCTTTCGTCCAACCCCGCCTGTAACGAACGCTGCTGACTGACATCAAAGGGCTAACGGATGACATAGGACATCTCTTATGCGAGCGCCGCTTAGCCTGTTTCTTTTTCTCGTGCCTGCCATGCTAAACGCCGACAGCATGCCCCTGACATTCAGCAGTGGCGAACAACAAGTCTCACTGATTGAGCTTTATACCTCCGAGGGCTGCAGCAGCTGTCCGCCGGCCGACCGGTTTGTCCGATACCTGGGAAAACAGGACGGGCTTTTTTCCACATTTATCCCGCTGGCGTTTCACGTGGATTACTGGGATTACATCGGCTGGGCTGATCCTTATGCCAGCCCGGCCTTCAGTGAGCGACAACGTCGCTACGCTCAGCTTCAAGATGTCAGTCGCGTCTACACACCCGGCTTTTTTATCAACGGCAATGAGTGGCGCGGATTTTTCCACCGCCATCGAAACTGGCAGGATTCCCTGTCACAGAAAAAGGTGGGCTCTCTGTCTGTTACCTACCAGCACCCGACCTTGCAGGCCACATTCAACGGCACTCTTCCCGATGACGCACGCTTGAATACGGCGTGGATCGGCCTCGGCCTGACATCCTCGATACAACGCGGAGAGAATCGGGGCAAAACCTTGCAACACGATTTCGTTGTTTTGCAGTGGCATCACCACCCCATGTCATCTTCCATGATGAAAGTCACACTGCCGTCGCCACCCGACCATGGCCAGCAACGCATCGGATTGGTGGCCTGGATCAGCCAGAGCAGCGACCTTCGGCCCGTGCAAGCCGTCGGCGGCCTACTGCCGTCAACAACCACCATCAATTAACGTCCACGGAGCCTCCATGTTTGCCAACACATATCCTTCGGCATGTATTCGTAACATCGCCGCCAGCCTGCTGTGTCTTTCCGCTTCGTTGGCCGCAGCAGCCCCGACCGCCATCAACACGCCGCTTTCCCGGGCTCCACTGGATGACACCAGCCACTTTGGCATCGGCGCCACAACGTCAATCACCGAACGGCCTTTTGTCGGTGTCGATGAACAACACGAAGGGCTCCCCTATTTCTCCCTTCGTTATAAACGCTTCAGCGTGGAAGGGCTTGATGCAGGCCTGGATCTCTTCAAAAAAGACAATGGCGTACTGAGGCTGCTCGTCACGCCGCGCTTCTATGAAGTCACCGCAGGCTTTGCGGACAATGGCGAACTTAACGGCATCGATACGACACAGCGCACCGTCTTCGCCGGGTTGTCTTATGACTATCAGCATGCCATGCATCAACTCTCTGCCAACGTGCTGAAAGATATCGGCAATGAGAGCGATGGCCTGGAAGCGAGTGTCACTGTCAGCCGCGGGATCAACTGGGGAGATGTCACCATCGCGCCCTCACTGGGACTGGTTTGGCAAGACGGTCAATTGGTGGAGCATTTTTACGGGGTTGACGACGATGAAACCGCTCCCGGCCGGCCCGTCTATGGCGAACATAGCTCACTGAACTATCAGGCCGCCTTGACCGCTATCTGGACACCGGGAAAACACTGGCATTTTCTTGCTGTGGTAAAAGAGGATTATCTTGGCGAGGGAATTTCCGACAGCTCCATCATTGATGATCGATCACTCACTTCGGTTGCCATAGGCGGAATATTTTATTTCTGGTGATATGCCAGCAACGGTCACTGCCTGTAAATAAACCATCCCGCTTCGACGCCCTGAAAAAGAGAGTCGACGCGGGATCGTCTTATCCATGACCGTGGGCAGCTCGAACCCGCTCCATCCGCGCATTCATTTCAGCAGCGTGGCGACTCACTCTCTCCTCAGGCCTTGCCCGGATCAATCAGGATCTTGGCATGCTGCTCCGGATTACCCAATGCGGCAAAGGCCTCATCCACGCCGGACAACCCCACCGTACCGGTAATCATCGGCCCCATATTCACCTTGCCTTCAGCAATCATGTGCAACGCATCGCGAAATTCGATGGGCATGTAGCCCAGGGTAAAACGCAGATCGATTTCCTTGTTGATGGCATTCACCGGGAAGAAGTGGTCCTGCTTCATGCAGACGCCCACCACCACGATGCAGGAGCGTAACGGCGCATCCGCGACGATACTTTCGATCATCCCCGGAATGCCCACGCATTCGAAAATCACCGGCCGCTTCGGGTTAGTCACGCCGGCCACTTCCGCCGCCCGCCACAGGGGCTCCCAGGGCAACGGCGTCATGCGCAGCATGGCCATGCCATCCAGGGCCATATCGAACAGCTGCGGCGCATTCACAATAAAGCCGCGCTTTTCCATACCCTCATAGGGGCTGCCCTGGGACGGGTCCACCACCACATGGGCGCCCATGGCCCTGGCCAGCTTGCGGCGCGTGGGGGAAAGATCACTGGCGACGATATGACGTACCCCCTTGGCCTTGAGCATGGCAATCACCCCGAGACCAATGGGCCCGCACCCAATCACGATGGCCGTGTCACGACGGCCTATCCCGGAGCGGTTCACCGCATGCAGGGACACCGCCATGGGTTCGGTCAGCGCCGCATGGTCATCGGAAATACCGTTGGTGACAGGAAAGGCCAGGGATTCCTCCACCAGCACCCGTTCGGCATAGGCGCCGGGGGCCTGGGTGGACAGGCCAGTCAGATGCGCCATTCCGTTATTGCGCCGCATGGGCATGGCCACAACGCGCTTGCCCGACTTCCAGCGGCGATGGGTCTTCGGGCCGTAGTCCGCGATCTCGCCCACAAACTCGTGCCCCAGAACCACATGCTCATGGCTGCGCATGATGTGCGGGTAACCGACCCGCTCGGTGGCCTCCGCCAGTTCATCCGCGTGATGGCGCGCATGCAGATCCGACCCGCAGATGCCGCAACGCAACACATTCAGAAGTATCTGACCCTTGCCCGGTTCCGGCTCGGGCACATCCTGGACCGCAAAGTCACCGTGGTGGCAAACAACCGCTTTCATGGCTTTTCCTTATGGCAGGCTGACTTGATTGGCATGCTTATAGTGTCGCGCAACAGTCATGGGGAAACAGGTCGTATGGAGCCAAATAGGTCAGCCTTCATTGAGACCTGGGAGAGGAAGGTGGCGTAGCGGCAATGGGTCTGCTGTTCAAAACCTTTGGCAGTATCAGCGTTCCGGAAAAAATTATATTTTGATCAAGTCTTGAATGCTGATCTCACATGGACGATTCAAACCTGCTCCAAATATTTCAAACAGGTATTGTCATCGTTTTTCACGCAGACCGCTTCAACCTTCCACTCAACCTAAGGCCATCTCTCATATTCATTCCCATCAAAATGAGATTGATAGCACCGGCAACCAATTCGACGCCTTGCACCACATAGAAACGGGTATCAAAAGCCCCCAGGGATGCCCAATGATCAAGCACTACCGCGCAGGGAATAAGCACCAATATTCCATTGGCACCAATAAACGGCATTCTCTTCTGCTTTTGTCGTACCAGCTTTCCTCCTCTGCCTTTAGCCAGGGCGAACCCGCTCGCGCCAGTGAATGCAATGGAAGGAACAAGAATCAACAAGCCTGGCCAGACAATGAGGCTTTTCAGGGTTGCGATGTCTTCTGCGCTACCGAAAAGCTCAACGAGAATGGTTGCCGAAAAGAACGTGGCAATGCACAAGAAGGCAATAATTGCGGCAACGCGATGAAGCAGGGACGCCATGGTTTCCTCCGGCAGGGAAATTGGTAACATGTTGTCATTGTGCTAAGAAGCCACTCAACTTGTCAACATGTTGTCAATTTACAGAAGGGACGCCTATGAACGACCCGCAGAAAGGCCCGGTGTTCACCGAAATCGTGCTTGAAGTCTTCAAGCTGGGCGGGCTGCTTGTCAGTGAAGGTGACGATATGGGCTCGGAATATGGCATTACCAGTGCCCGCTGGAAGATTCTGGGGGCGCTTTTCCTCGCGGGTGAACCGCAAACCGTTCCGCAAATAGCCAGAAGCATGGGACTGACACGACAAGCCGTACAACGACTTGTTGATGCCATGCAGCAGGATGAACTGCTGGTGTCCCAGGACAATCCAGGCCACAAGCGCGCAAAATTGATAAGCCTGTCGGAGCGAGGGAAAACGGTATATTTGAAGTTGGATGAAAAGCAGTCGGGATGGGCAACGACATGCTCAAAGGACATGAGCAAGGAAGAACTTGAAACAACACTGTCTGTGCTTAAGCGAATCGCCGTCTCTATGGACCGCTAACGTCCTGATCCGCCGCCAAAACAGGAAAGCAAACATTGGGGGCAGCGCTTGCTCCGCGCGAAAAATCAAACCCACCTCGCACTATCGATGCACGATGCAAAACCTGACCCCGGATCTGGTGACCCTGGATCTCCGTTTGCCGCTTTTACCGCACCATACTAAGACCATAAGTCTTCCAGAACCACATCTTCACTGTCGGGCTGATACTCTTTAGTTAATTGCTCGATCTGCAAAACCATCGGCAAATCAAAGGAGGTCCCGGTTACAATGCAACAGCCTTTCGCAAGACTAGGGATCATACTTTTTGAGAGGTTGTCTAAAGTGCTTATCGTCGAATCAAGCAAAAATAGATCTTTATCATTAACCAGGCGGTGAATAAAGAAGTTATGGATTTGCGACATTATCGTTGGCGAAATATCTGCTGGGCGCTGGCTGGCCAATGTTAAAAACATACCAAACTTTCGCCCTTCTTTAATAATCTCCTCAAAAAGCTCTAATCTGTAGTCTTTCCAACTTTCTTGCTCCCTGGTGGACTGCTCAGAAAGTATGTTATGAGCTTCATCAATTATTAGATGCAATGTTCTATCCGGAGGATTTCCGACGTTATTTTTATGCTGCTCATAAAAGTGCTTTGCTAATAGTAACGGAACGACCTTTTTTATTTCTTGATTACACTTCCGCAACGAAATCACAGTCAACAACGGTATTTCTGCGTTTTCACCATCGATTCTTATCACGCGTGAAAGCGCAGTCATTGATGATTCAATTCGTTTCAGCAGCGGCTGGATATGTTCAAATTGAACATATCCGAAGAGCAAATCATTTATGAGCTGCAAATTTACTCTTATTATCAGCTCACCAAATGCATCTAAGTCTTGCAGATTAATTGCATCCACATCCTGTCTGAAGACATTATCGTAGTCATGTTCACGACCATCAAAATAGACTGTACCCGCAGGCCCGGGATAGGAAAACTTACTTTGATCCCCTCTCCACACTAATCGATTAAGAATATCTCTCAAAGCTTGATTATCGATAATATCAACGACCGCTTTCAAAAGTTCAGCCGACTCCTGCTTGGGATTAGTAGTCGTAAATGATCGGTAAAAGGTAGCTTTTATATAATTTTCTAAATTTTGAATATCCCCACCAAACCTTTCCCGGCCACTCACAATCCTGTTTAT
>NZ_LWEJ01000006.1:0-11648 GCF_001635525.1 Alcanivorax sp. HI0007 | reverse complement strand
CCGAAGCTGGCGTGAGACCTTCTACAACGATGAATATGACATCCTGGCCGAAGAAAACGACAACTTCGAATGGCATCTGGCGTTGTCCGATCCCCAGCCGGAAGACAATTGGACCGGGCTCACCGGCTTTATCCATAACGTGTTGTACGAGCAGTACCTGAAGGACCATCCGGCGCCGGAAGACTGCGAGTACTACATGTGTGGGCCGCCGATGATGAACGCCTCGGTGATCAAGATGCTGGATGACCTGGGTGTGGAACCGGAAAACATCCTGCTGGATGACTTCGGCGGATAACACCGAAAGCGCCGACCTGCGGGTCGGCGTTTTTTTGAGTTGAAAGTTCAAAGTTTAAAGTTAAAAAGCGCGCGGTAGCTGAGTACAAGGCTGGCAGTCAGTACCCGCGATTATCGGCTTCGGCGCGGCGTCAGCGGCTGAAGCTTGGCTACATAAAGGCGTCGCGTTTCAACTTTAAACTTTGAACTTTCAACTCGCCCCTGAGAATACTGGAAACGAACAATGCCCCGTATCCTTCCCCTGCTGGTACTGTCCCTGTTGCTACTGCTTGCCGGTTGTGACGACAGCAAGAATCGCCTGTCCGTTCTCAGCGGCCCGACCATGGGCACTACCTGGAGTGTGAAGTTCAGCGGCACGCCCAAGGAAGGCGTAGACGATCTGAAAGCGGATATCGAGGCGGCGCTGGAGCAGGTCAACGCGGAAATGAGTACATACCGGCCGGAGTCCGATCTGAGCCGGTTCAATGCAGCGGATGCGGGTACATTGATGGCGTTGCCGGCGGATACGGTCAAGGTACTGTCTGCGGCGTTTGCCATTTCTTCCATGACCGACGGCGCCTATGACGTCACCGTGGGACCGCTGGTAAACCTGTGGGGATTCGGCCCGGACCCGGATCGTTTCGAGCCTCCCTCGGAAGACGAGATCACCGCGGCGATGGCGCGGGTTGGTTGGCAGCAGCTGCTGCTCAACGACAATGAGCTTCTGCAGCCCGGCGATGTGTATGTGGACCTGTCATCCATTGCCAAGGGGTTTGCCGTGGACAAGGTGGCCGAGTTGCTGGAAAGCCAGGGCTTGAAAAACTACCTGGTGGAAGTCGGGGGCGAGTTGCGCGGTAGCGGCAAAAAGCCCTACGGTCAGTCCTGGCGGGTGGCAGTCGAGCGACCGATTGCCGGTGTCCGTGAGGTGGAAAAAGTGGTGGCCCTCACCGATATGGCGGTGGCTACCAGCGGCGATTACCGCAACTTCTTCGAGTCTGATGGGCAACTGTATTCACATACCCTGGACCCCAGAACCGGGTATCCTGTTAACCATACGCTGGCATCCGTGTCAGTACTGCATGAAAGCGCCATGATGGCGGATGGGCTGTCCACGGCCATGACCGTGCTGGGGCCCGAAGCCGGTATGGCGTTTGCCAAGCAGCATGAACTGGCGGTGTTTTTTATTGTCAGAAAAGGTGAGGGCGTAGAAGAGCTTTCCACGCCCGCCTTCGATGCAATCCTGGAGGAGAAATAGCATGTTGATGACCATTATGGCCGCAGTGATTTTTATCGGCCTGCTCTTCACGGCCATGGCCGTCGGCGTGATTCTCTCCAACAAGCCGATCAAGGGGTCCTGTGGTGGGCTGGCGACACTGGGCATGAAGGAAGGCTGCGAAATCTGCGGTGGTGACCGGGGCAAGTGTGAGGAAAATACCCAGAAAGTTGACGCTGAAAAAGCCGCCGCCCTGGGCAAGGACGTGATGAAGATGTGATCCGCGTTCGCCCAATAAAAAGCCCGCCTTGCGCGGGCTTTTTTGTGTCTGGCCTATCCGTAGGAACGTCGCTGGCGGGGCGACAGACAGCAGTTGCGAGGTACGAATAGCGAGAAGCGAAAACCTGGCTTTCGCAAATTTCAGGTTTTGATTTTCGATACTCGCTTCTCGTGACTCGTCACTATTGAGGTTATCGCGCCGCCAGCGGCGCTTCTATGGATAGGTGTTGTCTGGGGCTCCCAGAACCACCGCCGTGCGCAACTTGGCCTGGCCGTACTTGCGCATCTGGTCGAACTTTTCCCGGGTGATGGGCACATGTTGGCAGTCCAGCGGAACCTGGTCTTCCCCCGGGTCCGGATCGTGGATGTAGAAGCATTCTTCATCGCTGCCACTGATAGCCACCCAGTGAGGAGCCTTGCGCCCGTCCAGGCGCCAGGTGCTGATCAGAACCAGCACGATGCTGCCAGCAGCGATGGCATCGTCAAGATCCGCAGCGCTGAAATCCTCGTAACAGACCGGCAGGGATTGTGCCTTGCAGGTTTCCACGAAATAGTTGTGCAGGGTGGTGATCACGGCTTTCTTTTCCGTGTCCCGCACCGAGTCGACAAACAAGGGGCCGGTCTGGTTACACCAGACGCGGGCTTCCAGGCCCCGTTGGCGAGCGGCAAGTGCCAGCCCCATGGGGTGACAGCCGCCGTGACCGGCCGTCATGAAAATGGTGGTGGCCTCCCGCCACAGCAGCAACTCTTCGGTGGTGCTGGGCGGTTGCTGCTTGAGCGCGGCCAGGGCCATCATCAGGCAGGCCGGACCACAGGTGAACGGTGTGGTCTGCTGAACCCAGGGCAGATGCAGCCGTTCCGCGTTGTCCGGCAGGAAGAGGAGGCGCTTCTGGTACCGCAGAGCGTCCTGGTGGTCTTCGTAGTAATCCGGTGTCTGCGCAAACAGGCGGTAACCGCGCTTTTCGTAAAGGGCAATAGCGGCCGGGTTGTCCTTGCGCACTTCCAGACGCAGGTAGGGACGGCGTTGCTGAAGCGCATACTCTTCGGCGGCTTCCATAAGCTTTTCCCCCAGATTCCGACCCCGTTGCTGAGGGTCTACGGCAATGGAATACAGGCGTGCCAGGCGGGTGCCCGGTTGCAACAGCACCAGGGCATAGCCGGCCAGGGTATTGTCATCATCAACGGCGACGATCAGGCCACTGTGTTGGCGCTTCAGCCATTTGCGAAAGCTGCGTCGGGAAAGACGGTCCGATGAAAAGCAGCGCTGTTCCAGGGCGGTGAGCGCGTCCAGGTCATCGGAGGTGGCGGGTCGGAGCTGAAAGCGGTACATAAACGCGGGTTCCAGAAGATGCCCCAGCATACGGCAGGCAAGCGGCAGATCGCCAGTGGTATTGCGGCTGTGGTGACAGAATGTCAGTCACGGCATACTGGTGGAAATTTGGAGGGTGGAAATGCAGAAACAGGACCCGGTTCGCGGGTTGATCTTGTCCGGTGGTGGCGCTCGCGGCGCTTATCAGGTCGGTGTACTGGCTGCCATAGCCGAGTTATTACCCCGTGGGGAGCCCAATCCGTTTCCGATTATCTGCGGTACCTCTGCGGGCGCAATCAACGCGGCATCCCTGGCTGCCAATGCCGGTAATTTTCGCTCGGCCATTCGGGGGCTGGAACGGGTCTGGTCCAATATTACCGCCGAGCAGGTTTACCGCACCGATACCTACGCGTTGCTGAAAGCGATTGTTCGCTGGCTGTTTTCCGGTGTCACCACCGGCAAGACGCCGGAACGCAGCGCGCTACTGGATAACATGCCGCTGCAACGCCTGCTTACCCTGGTGATCAATTTTCGTCGTATCCGCGACAACCTGGATCAGGGTCATTTGCGCGCCTTGGCAATCACCGCTTCCGGCTATGCAAGTGGTGAGTCGGTGAGTTTTTTCCAGGGCGACAGCGCGCTGCCGGAGTGGGTGCGGGCACGCCGCAAGGGCAAGCGCTCGGAAATCGGGGTGCAACATTTGCTGGGGTCGGCGGCCATTCCCATCCTGTTTCCTGCCAGCAAGGTGGATGGCGCCTATTATGGCGACGGCGCGCTGCGGCAACTGGCGCCTTTGAGTCCGGCGTTGCATCTTGGCGCTTCCCGGTTACTGGTCATTGGTGTGTCCGGCAACATGAGTGCCGGCCATCAGCGCCAGTTAAGCGGCTACCCGTCCATGGCCCAGGTGCTGGGCCATGTGCTCAACAGTGTGTTTGTGGACACCCTGGAGGGGGATGTGGAGCGGCTGGAGCGGATCAACCGGACCCTTTCTGCCATGAGTGAGCGCGCCCGGCGCAAGCATGGTATCCAGTTGCGGCAGGTGGATGTGCTGAAGATCTACCCGTCCCGCCCCATTGATGAAATTGCCGCCGAGCATATCCGCGAATTGCCGCGGGCCCTGCGTTTTTTCCTGCGGGGGTCGGGTGCCACGCGGTCGCCGGGGGCCAGTGCCATGAGCTACCTGTTGTTCGAGCCGGGTTTCACCCGCACGCTGATTGAGATGGGTCGCAAGGATGCCATGGCCCGTAAGGAAGAAATCCTGGCGTTCTTCGCCGATCAGCCGCTCACTGCCGCTGCTTCCGAGGACGAGTAACGGGGGCTGCGTCGGAAGTGGCTGACAAAACTGGTGGGGTAGTCCGTGATAATGCCATCCACCTGCAGTTGGGCCAGCCGATCTGCTTCGGTGAGGTCATTCACCGTCCACACCGACACTTTCAGGCCACGTTTGCGGGCCCGGCGCATTAACGCCGGGGTCACCAGCGAGTAATGAGGCATCAGCCAGCTGCAGCCCAGGCCATGGGCCCGGCGGGTGGGTTGCAGGTAGCGGTACTGGCACACATAACCCCGTTCCACATCCGGCGCCATGGTACCGATCATGCGCAGGAAACCGGTATGACTGGAGGTCACCACCACCCGGGATTGCAGGTGCTGTTCATGGATCATATGCGTGAGGTGATGCGCCAGCTGATGCAGCACCACCCGATCCGCTCCCTTCACTTCGAACTGGAAGCGCATGGCCGGGCCGCACAGCTCCACCACTTCCTGCAGGGACGGGATGCCCGTGGGGCTATGCCAGCCGGGGGTATTGCGGCGAGCATCCATGGTGCCCAATTGGGAGCGGGTATATTGGCGCACATTGCCGCGCATGCCGGTGGTGCGTGTGACGTCGCTATCGTGCAACACGATCAGATGGCCGTCGGCGGATAGCCTGACATCCAGTTCCATTTCCGAGACACCGGCCTCCAGTGCCACCTGAAAACTGGCCAGGGTATTTTCCGGGGCTTCGCCTCGGGCGCCCCGGTGGCCGACCAGTGTCGGGTGACGAGGCGCTGTGCTGGGTGCTGTCATTGCGATAGTCATGCCGCCATTGTTTTCGAGAAAGATGACAGTGCTGTGACCTGGACACAAGAGGCAAAATTGTCATTTTTATGACATGGGCGGGGCGTAGCGTGCACGCTGCATGGGAATACCCGGGAGAACGGTTTGGCAGTACTGAAACGCTATCTGCAGTTTTTTCTGATGAGCTGGTTGCCGGTCTACGATGGCCGGGCAGGGCGGTTTTCGCTGCAACGATGGCTGGTGATGGCGTTGTTCTGGCCTGTGTTTCTGCTGGTGCAGGCCATCAATGGTTTGGGGCTGCTGCTGGATTATCTGTTGTTCCCTGATTTTCAGCGGGTTCAGGTTCGTGAGCCTCTCTTTGTGGTCGGGGTGCCGCGCAGTGGTACCACCTTTCTGCACCGTCTGCTGGCCAGGGATGAGCGGTTTACTACCACGGCCCTGTGGGAACTGCTGTTCGCCCCGTCGATTAGCCAGCGGTATTTCTGGACCGCTGTTGCGCGCCTTGATGACATGATCGGCCGACCCGCGGGGCGGGTGTTGCTATGGATAGAGCGGCGCCTGCTCGGGGGTCTGGACGGGGTCCACAAGACCGGGCTGCTGGACCCGGAGGAAGATTACCTGGCATTGATTCCCGTGTGGGGCTGCTTCCTGCTGGTATTGGCTGTACCGGTACCCGCCCTGTGGCGTCTCACCTATCTGGACCGGGATGGCACCGACAAGGAAAAGCAGAGGCTGATCGCGGCCTACCGGCGCTTTGTGCAGCGGCATCTCTATTTCCACGGCAGCCACAAGCAACTGCTCTCCAAGAATCCGTCCTTTACGCCCTGGATGGCGACTCTGGCAGAGGCCTTCCCGGATGCCCGCTTTATCGGCTGTATTCGTAATCCCAGCGCGGCGGTGCCATCCCAGATCAATTCCATTTTGATCGGCGCCCGCCTGTTTGATGGCCGTGACACAACCGGTTACTGGCGGCAGGGCTTTATGGCCATGCTCGATTATTACTACCGCCATGTGCTTGAGGTGCTGGAAAGCCTGCCGCCGGAACGTCAGGCGCTTTCGGTGATGGAGCAATTGGCATCGGCCCCGGCGGCGACGGTGCGGGCGTTCTACCGGCGGTTTGGTTGGCAGCCTGGAGCGGTTTTCCTGCAGCGGTTGGAAGCACAAGACCGCCAGGCAAAACAGTACCGCAGCGGCCATCACTACAACCCGGACGAACTGGGTGTTAGCCCCGATGAACTCGCTGATGTCTTCGGCTGGGTCTATGACCGTTTCGGATACCCACTTCCCAACATCGATTAAAAACTGTTTGGGTTCGCGCCGCCAGCGACGCTCATACGGCGCGTTCGGGGTTCGTTACATCTTGTCGCAATTTCACCGTCATGGTGCGGCAATGCTGTCACATTATCGACATGAGGGGCGCTGATACTGGCGCCCATGGATACCAAAGAGCTACGCATACTGTTTGTGGTGGATGCGATCAAGGGTCGGAATGGCGTCGGCGCCTACTTCCAGGATCTGGTCTCGCATCTCAAGGACCATGTGGCCCAGGTGGAACTGGTGCAGCCCTGCATGGAGGAACCGCATCCCTGTCAGGGTGCGTCCATGCCGATCCCCGGCGACCCCACCCAGCGGCTTTTCTTCCCCAAGGTCCGTGAACTCAGCGCCCTGGTCTGGGAAATGAAACCCCACGTTATCGTCATTCCCGGCCCCGGTATTTTTTCCATGATCGGGTACTGGATCGCCCGCAAGTGGGGTATCCCGGTCTGCGTGACATTCCAGACGGACTACAACCGCCTGGTGGAGCTGTACTGGGGGCGCCGCCTGGCAAGGCTGGCCGGTGGACTGCTTAACTGGGTCAACCGCACCCTGTTCCGGGGCAGTGATACCGCTGCCACTATCTGTGAATCCATGATCGCCCAGGCCCGTGCCGCCGGCGCCCGTAACCCGCAGTTGGTGGGTACGCCGCTGGCCCGGGAGTTTGTTAACACGCCGGTCACCCGGCTGCATGACAGCGTCAGACGGGTTTGTTATGTGGGGCGGCTGGCGGCGGAAAAGAATATCGAATCTTTCCTGGCCCTGGCGGCTTCGCGACCGGATCTGCAGTTCGAGATAGCCGGCGACGGGCCGCTGCGCAACAAGGTGGAGCAGGCCTGCAAGGCATCCGCCAACCTGACCTTCCATGGCTGGTGTCGCCGACAGCAGGTGGTGGAAATTCTCGATCGCTGCCAGGTGCTGGTGCTGCCTTCTTCGGTGGAGGCCTTCGGCACCGTGGCTCTGGAAGCCATGGCTCGTGAGCGGCTGGTAATCACCACACCGGCCTGCGGCATCAATGAATGGCCGGCCCTGGCGTCAGGACTGTGGATCATGGAACCGCGGGAAAGCCTGAAGCAGACCCTGGATCGCTTGCAGTCATTGAGCCCGGTGGTCCGCGACCTGAAGGCGAAGCAGGCCAGGCAGGCGGCGCTGACCATGAATCGGGATGCCATTGAGCATTGGGCCGCTGTGCTGGGGCAGTGTGCCCAGATGGTGCCGGCAGCCAACCGCTCACTGCCTTCCCCGACCCTGGCGCTGTTGCGCCGCCTGAGCAGTAACTATGCCCGCAGCGCCCTCTGAGTCGTTAGTCGCACCTCGGGCACTGGTTTCCATCCACGATGTGATGCCGGAAACCCGCGAGCAGGTCAGTCGGATTCTGGCGCTGCTACCGCAGTCCCCCCAGGCGGTGACCTTGCTGGTGGTACCGGGGCGGAATTGGCAAACGGCGGATCTGGACTGGCTGCACCAGCTCCAGCAGCAGGGCTACCCGCTGGCCGGCCATGGCTGGTTGCATCGCTGTGCCCCCCCGATCAGTCTGTATCACCGCGTGCATAGTCTGCTGCTGTCACGGCGTGTGGCGGAGCATCTCTCCCTGTCGGCCAGTGGTATCGACGCCTTGATACGCAATTGCCACCAATGGTTTCTGGACCAGGGGCTGCAACCCTGCGAGCTGTACGTGCCGCCGGCCTGGGCCATGGGAGCAATCAGTCGCACCCAGCTGGCGGATATGCCTTTTCGCCTGTTCGAGACACTGACGGGCGTTTTTGATGCCAGAGCACAACGGATGCACTCTCTGCCCCTGGCAGGGTTCGAGGCGGATACGCCGCTGAGAGAGTGGTTTTTACGGGGCGTTAATCACGTTAACTGGCGCAGAGCCTGCCACACCGGGCAGCCTCTGCGGTTGGGCATTCACCCGGATGATCTGTCATTGCGGCTGGGTCACCGGGTGATCCCCATGGCAGAGGCGGTCTCGGCCAGCCTGACCTACCCGGATATGGCTCGGGGTTACCCGGCGGTCACAGCAAGCGGATAAATACCGGCAGACCGGCGGATGTGGCCTATTGCTGGGATTGCTGCGCCTTGGCCGTGCACTGGAAGGTCGTGCTCAGGGTCCAGGCGATGCAGTCGCCGTCCTGGGTTTCTGTCTTGCAGGATTTGCTGGGTTTGTCGGAGGGCAGGGCGCCGTTATAACCCCAGCTCAGGCACTGAGCGCTGGCTTTCTGCAGCCCCTCTTGCCAATCCACTTTGGGGCTTTGCATCAGGCTGTAGTCATAGGACAGGACCACGGTACCTTCGGATTGGTTGCCATCGCTGACTACCATGGCGGAAGGGGCCGCGCAGCCGGCGAGCAAGGTGGCGGCAAGAAGCATGGATAGGCGTGTCATTGTGGGCTCCATCTGAGATCGCGGGAAAACGGGCAAGGTACTTTCCGGCAACGTTGCCCTCAAGGGGCTTTCTGTAATGCTGTCGAGCAGGTCAATCCCGGTAGCGCTTGGTCAGGTCGCCGTAGGCATCCACTCGCCGGTCACGCAGGTAGGGCCAGATGCGGCGCACGGACTCGCTGCGCTGCATGTCCACGTCGGCCAGTAGGACCTGTTCGTTGTCATTGTCTGCCTGGGCCAGGAATTCTCCCTGGGGGCCGCAGACGAAACTGTTACCCCAGAACTGGATACCGCTGTCATCCACCGGGCTTTGCTCGAAACCGGTACGGTTGGCCACCAGTACCGGCAGGCCGTTGGCGATGCCGTGGGCGCGCTGAATGGTGATCCAGGCGTTGAGCTGGCGCTGTTTTTCCCCGTCGTCATCACTGGGATCCCAACCAATCGCGGTGGGGTAGAGCAACAGGTCGGCGCCGGCCAGGGCCATCAGGCGTGCTGCTTCCGGATACCATTGGTCCCAGCAGACCAGCAGGCCCAGTTTACCGACACTGGTTTCAATGGGGCTGAAGCCGCTGCGACCCCCGTTGAAGTCTGCATCCCCCGGAGTGAAGTAGAACTTTTCGTAGAAGCCCGGATCATCGGGAATGTGCATCTTGCGATAGATGCCGGCCAGGCTGCCGTCTTTTTCCATTACCACGGCGGTGTTGTGGTAAAGACCGGCGGCCCGTTTTTCGAACAGACTGCCGACAATGACAATGCCCAGCTCCCTGGCCAGTTTGCCCAGGGTATCGGTGCTGGGGCCGGGGATGGTTTCCGCCAGATCGAAAACGGCGGTGTCTTCGGTCTGGCAAAAATACAGGCTGCGGTGCAGTTCCTGCAGGAGCACCAGCTCGGCGCCCTGGTCTGCCGCTTCACGAATCAGAGAGAGGGAGTGCTCCAGATTCGCTTGCAGATCAGACTGGTTTTTCTGCTGGATCACGGCCACGCGCATGAATGTCTCCTTTAATTCTTTCAACCCTTCAAACCCTTTTCAGACCGCGCCACGGGGCAATTGCATGGTTACACAATGCAGGCTGCCGTGTTGTTCGATCAATACCCGGCAATTTACCGGTGCCACGGTGCGGTTGCCGCACACGGCTCGCAGGGCATCAATGGCGGCCTCATCCGTGTTACAACCATAAACCGGCAGCAGGATCTTCTCGTTGGTGATAAGAAAGTTGGCATAGGTGGCCGGCAGCCGCTCGCCTTCCCGGTTGAATTGCGGGGTGGGCAGGGGCAGGGGAACCAGGGTCAGATTGTGCGCCAGCGCCAGTGCCTGCAGCTCCTTTTCCATGGCGGCCAGACCGGAATAGTGACTGTCTTCCCGGTCCCGGCATTGCACGTAGGCGATGGTGCGGGCATCCACGAAACGGGCCAGGGTATCTACGTGGGCGTCGGTATCGTCGCCTTCCAGTTCCCCATGGTCCAGCCACCAGATATCGGTTACCCCCAGCTGTTCCTTGAGTAGTGCGCTCAGCTCCGCTTCACTCAGGTCCGGATTGCGATTGGGGTTACGCAGACAATGGCGGGTGGTCAGCAGGTTGCCCTGACCGTCCGTGTCGATGGCGCCACCCTCCAGCACCAGTGACGGGCTGTGCAGAGGCAGCTGCCAGGGCAGGCGGCGGTTAAGGGTGTTGTCCTTGTCGGCATCAAATTTGCCGCCCCAGCCAGTAAAGGTGTAGTCCAGCAGCTCCACGCTGCCATTGTCTTCCACGGCGATGGGGCCGAAGTCCCGGGCCCAGGTATCGTTGTAGTCGGCAATGATCAGTTGCAGGCGGGCGGCGTCCAGCCTACGTTCGGCCACCAGGGTTTTGATCCGTTGCTCGCAGTGGCTATCACGGCAGACCAGCCGCACCTGCTGATGGTCCAGCAGGGCGGCAAGTAGATCCAGATAACACTGTTCTGCGTCGGCGAGATGATCCGCCCAATCAGTGTGGGCGTCGGGCCAGGCCAGCAGCACCCCCCATTGGGGGTGCCATTCAGGGAGAAGTCGGCGCATGCTCATGGAGTCCGCTGGAGGGGGCAATGCGCGCGAGTGTGCTATCGGCGGGCATCCCAGTCAATAGAGAAACCGCCCTGGGATTCTTCCTCTGCCTGTTCAGCCTTCTGCTCCGCCTCGTCAGTCTTTTCCTGCACCTCAGCGTCCACGTTTTGTTCGGCTTCGCTGACCTTTTGCTGGGCATCAGCGGTGGCCTTATCAGCCTGCTGTTCGGCGTCTTTGGTCGCGTCGGAGACGGATGTTTTCACCTGTTTCACATCGGCTTGGACTGACTCGCCGGCGTCTTCGGCCTGCTGCTTCACCGTTTGCTGTTTTTCGGCGGCAGCCTGTTTCGGGGCTGGCTCACCGGAAATGATGATGCGACCGGTCACCGGGTCAAACCGGAACTCGCCGTCGGCAGGGGGCGGTTCCGAGGATTCCGCATCGGCGGCGGGTTCGGCAACGGCTTCAGGCGTTTGCTCGGCAGTACTGGCTGGTGGCTGGGGAGCCGGTTCAGGTTCGGGCGCCGGCTCGGCGGCCTGTTCCGGCGCTTTCGGTTCAGGGCTCTCGGTGGCAGCGGGGGCTTGCGGGCTGGGAGCTTCTTCTTTCGTTTCCGCACCGACAAAGCTGCCTGTCACTGGATCGAACATGGGCGGGGCGGTGCTTTCCGGCGCCGCTTGCGGCTCCTGCTCGGCCTCGGCTGTCGTTTCCTCAATGGCGGGTAATTCCTGGGTGCCTGACACCACATCCGGTGCGGCGGTGGCCGGGCGATCGACCACAGTATGCAGGCTGATGCCGTTTTCGAAG